>NZ_JAUBRA010000006.1:0-188008 GCF_036701555.1 Microcoleus sp. Pol10D4 | reverse complement strand
TTATCATTATTATTCCCTAATATTTCTATTCTAAGAGGTATTGACAAAATCTACCCCCTTCTAACTTGTTAGCAATGTCAATCCCCGCTCTTCTTCACACCAGCACACAGAATAAACAAGTAGTATAGTGAGAGTTAACTGAGCTCTTGCACCGTTCCCGGCTGAGCATGGTTTCTGATCTGTTTTACAACAACTTACTTAATTCATTTGGTTGTGGACACGCCCCTAAAAGGCGGGTTGAGAATATTACAAGCTGTAAAATATAATAAAATACAAGCAAATACAATAAATTTATTGGCAAGTCTAATTAACCCACCAAGTACATATTTAAATTGTCGAGATTGCTCAATAACGTATTGTTAGATTTAAGAATGTTTGCGCTGATACAAAAACTAAAAGGCTAATGCTGTCTATTCTGTTAATCGACGACAACCCGAACGATCGCCTGATGATCGATCGAGAACTGAGGAAAACTTTTCCCGATTTAGAAATTAAGTCCGTTATTGATATCCAAACTCTAGAACACATCCTGGCAGCCGGGGGTTTTGATATAGTAATTACCGACTATCAACTGCACTGGAGCGACGGATTAACTATTCTCCAAAAAGTTCACAGCCGCTACCCGAATTGTCCGGTAATTATGTGTACTGACAGCGGCAGCGAACAAGTAGCAGTCGAAGCGATGAAAGCGGGTTTGAGCGATTACGTGTTCAAAGGGCGGCACTTCAAGCGGCTGGCGGGGGCCGTGGGCGAAAGCTTGAAAAAACAGCAGTTGCGCGAGAACTACGCGAAAACGTCGGCGCAGTTGGCAATTTCGGAGGAAAGACTGAGGTTGGCGATCGAAGCCTCGAAAATGGGAACTTGGGATTGGAATGTATTAACTGGCGAGGTGGTTTGGTCGGAGGGACACGAACTGTTATTCGGTTTGGAAAAAGGCAGTTTTCCGGGAACTTACGAAGCGTTTTTTAGCTGCATTCACCCGGATGACCAAGCCTCGATCGCCCGGGCTGTTGCCTTTGCTTTAGAAAACAAAATAGAATACCAATACGAATTTAGAGTCATTTGGCCCGACGGCAGCTTGCACTGGATCGCGAGTAGGGGCAAGTTTTTTGATGATGATACAGGTAAATCGGTGCGATCGAGCGGCGTGGTTTGGGATATTACTGATCGCAAATTATCGGAAGCGAGGGTGCAAGAAAGCGAGGAAAACTTGCGCTTTGCCCTAGAAGCAGCTAACATGATCGCTTTTACCTGGGATGTGGCATCGGGGGAAGTCCGCCGCTCGTCCAATGCCGAAACACAGATGGGTTTGGGCCCAGACAGCACCTTTGGTACTTTTGAGCAAAAAAAGAATGCGGTGCATCCAGAAGACCGCGAAAGGTTTTTGGCAGATGTGGATGCCGCACTCAGCGGGACGGGAGTTTACGAGTCGGAATACCGCAAATTGCGACCCGACGGCTCAGTGATTTGGCTTCACGACAAAGGGCGGGTGTTTTTTGACGCATCTGGCACACCCCTTCGGTTGTCTGGCGTGGCGATCGACATTACGGATCGCAAACAGTTAGAATACGACCGCTCGCGCGCGTTGGGCCGTGAGCGGTCGTATTTGCGCCGCCTGCAAAAGTTAACCTCCGCGTCAGTTGCTATCAACTCCACGTTGTCGGTGGCAGAAATACTTCAGTTAGCTGCTGATAGCGCCCGCCAAATTCTGGAAGTCCACCAGGTAGCAGTCAACCTCAACCCGGCCGCCAACTGGGATGCGGGAATTAGCAAGTTTTCCATGTCAGAAAAATACGCCGCGTGGCAAGATTACTGCGAAGATCCAGACGGTACGGGCATTTACCAAAAAGTTTGCCAGCACCAACAGGCGATGCGAATGACTCAAAGCGAGTTAGAGGCTCATCCGGCGTGGCGGGGGTTCGGCAAGGCTGCGGGGAAGCATCCGCCGATGCGGGGCTGGCTGGCTGTACCGCTGACGACTCGGGACGGCAGAAATCTGGGATTGATTCAGTTGTCGGACAAGTACGAGGGGGAGTTTGCCGAAGATGACGAAACTCTTTTAATGCAGTTGGCTCAGGCGGTGTCGGGGGCGATCGACAATGCCCGACTTTACGAGGAATCTCAGCAAGCAAATCGCATGAAAGATGAGTTTTTGGCAACTCTTTCTCATGAGTTGCGATCGCCCTTAAACGCGATTTTGGGCTGGGCGCAACTGCTGCAGCAACGCAATTTCAATCCGGCTGCTACTGGGCGGGCTTTAGAAACGATCGAGCGAAATGCTAAATTGCAAACTCAATTGATTGATGATTTGCTGGATATTTCTAGAATTATTCGCGGCAAGTTGACTTTGAATCCTTCTGCGGTAAATATGATTTCTATGGTGGAAGGAGCGGTGAATACGGTGCGGTTGGCCGCCGATGCTAAGTCGATCGATTTGCGGTTTGCAATTGTAGATTTGGGCTGGGAGACTGCTGAATTTTCCGAACTTGGGAAGGTTTCTGGCAATCCTGAATCTCAGTTAAATCCGAGATTTTGGGTATCAGGAGACCCCGGCCGCTTGCAGCAAGTAATTTGGAATTTGTTGACGAATGCGATTAAGTTTACGCCGCGCGGGGGGCGAGTTGAAATCCGGCTTTCGAGAGTTGATTCGGAGGTTGAGCTGGCTGTTACCGACACGGGAATTGGGGTTGCTCCGAATTTTTTGCCTTACGTGTTTGACTCTTTCCGCCAAGCGGATGCTACGATTACTCGCAATTATAGCGGTTTGGGGCTGGGTCTGGCGATCGTCCGACAGTTGGTAGAACTCCACGGCGGCACCGTTTGGGCCCAGAGTCCGGGACTGGATATGGGATCGACTTTTAGTTTCCGCCTCCCTGCGATGCAGCTAAATTCGATCGCCGGCGAGGAAGCGCAGGTTTTGGCTGGCGCTGGTAATTTACTGGGAGTTAAGGTGTTGCTGGTTGATGACGAGGTTGATTCGCGGGAATTTATGAGGTTTGTATTGACAGATTCCGGGGCCGCTGTCATGGCTGCATCGTCTGCTGCTGAGGCGTTTGAGGTGGCTTCGCAGTTTGGACCGGATGTTGTGGTCAGCGATATCGGAATGCCGGAGGAAGATGGCTATTCGCTGCTACGAAGGCTGCGTTCTTTGGACACGCAGACAGGGAAATTTTGGGCGATCGCTCTGACGGCTTATGCTAGGGATGAAGACCGCGATCGTGCTTTTGCTGCTGGTTTCGATCGACATCTGTCTAAACCTGTGCAACCCGATGTGTTGGTAGAGACTATAGTCAAGTTGAGGCAGCAAGGGCGAACAACTTAGAAAATTCTATTAATAATTGATAATTGGTAATGGGAATTGGCAATTGTGTTTGTAGTGACCGAAAGCATCCAGGATACAAGCCCCCGGATTCATTCCTTCGGAGACTCAGGACCCAGAAATAAAAAACCTGTATCCGATGAAACTTGCCCTCCGAATTTATCCGTGGGGTCAATTCTTCAATTCTTCAATTCTTTAATCTTTAATCTAAAATCTAAAATCGATTGACGACTTTAATCCTGGTAAAACTCGCTCGGACTTGCCTTCCTCACTACCAATCTATAATGCTGATTTTACCGGACACCACCTGATTAACTGGACTTGATATGGACGGAAATCGATCAAGTGAGAAATATAAAAATTTGTATTTTTCAAACTCTTCAACTTCTGCTTGTGGGGCATTGCTTCTAGCCCGCCTAAAATATGCAATTTCTATGCCGATTAGGTGAGGGGTTTGTGTTAATATGCTAAAATATCCAACAACCACGCGGTAATAATTAGGTGGACAAACTTCAGACAGATATAGAGGCAATTTACTCTCAAATTGAGGAATTGCGCCGGGAACGCCAGCAGCTTAGTATTGCCGATGTTGTCCCAGCCGGTGATTCGCCCCAAGCGATCGCCGATGCTTATCGGCGTCACGCAAGGGAAACCGCACAAGTGTCGGCAGAAGTCAAGGGGATTGATGATGCGATCGCGGCTCTGTCTGCTCAACTAAGTCAGAAACAGCAGAAGTCGGTAAAGTTGCAAAGAATCACTCCGATGGAGGAGCAAGTTGAAGAAGGAAGATTACTAGCTCAGGGACACGCGGAACGGATTAATGAACTGGCGGCGGAACTGGCGGCGGAAGTGAAGGGACTCAAAGCCATCGCCGACCAAATTAGTCCCAGCTACTGGCAGGTTTATTACAAGCCTTTTATTACTGGTTTTAAAAGTATTTCTGTTCCCTACGTGCGATCGGACGGGGATGTTTGGACTATTGTCAATCGAGTAGTTTAGAGAGGCTGCGGGAGCAGAAATAATCAGCGCTCAAGACAATTTTTTTCCTGTCCCTATTCCTCTACCTCAACCTCGCAGCAGTTGCTTAATAGTGCCGACCAATTCTTGAGGGTGAAATGGCTTGGCGATGTAAGCGTCGGCTCCTTGTTTCATTCCCCAATAGCGATCAAACTCTTCGCTTTTGCTAGAACACATTACCACCGGCAAATTTTGGGTTTTAGGGTCGCTTTTGAGCCGGCGACAGACTTCGTAGCCGTTCATCCGGGGCATCACGATATCCAGAACGACTAAATCTGGGCGGTTAGCCTTGATTTGCTCTAGAGCTTCTACGCCATCACTCGCTACCGTGACGTTGAGTCCTCTACCTTTGAGCAAGTCGGCGATCATCTCCCGCAGAGTGACGCTATCATCAACAACCATAACTGTACTCATAGAATAATCCCTACCAAGTTTCTGGGTTGAAACGTTCTCATTAACGTTTACACTAACGTTCACCTTCAAAGGTGTCTTTTCCTGATTGAGATTGCGCTCGGCTAAATGTAGTTTACCCACTTTTGCTGATTTCTCAATCATTTTCTGAGTAATTACCGCAAAATTTAAAGTTCCGCGCAATCTCGGTTGACACACGAGGCTATGTCCGTTAGTCTATCATTTTCTTTCTCAAATGGTACTATTATCAAAAAATGAGGGTATAGCTTGGTTGTGCGTTTCCCGTTGAGGACGGCGGCGCTCGGCCGCCTGCATCAACATTTGTCTAATGAGGATTTTTCGTACCTAAAGCCGATAGTTTTTGGTCGTAGAGCGTGTCTAAAACGACCGGGCGCTGGCGGTAGCTGTGATCGGTGTTTTTGCAGCCATTAGCAACGATTCCCAAGACGGAAGCTCCAGAAATTTTTAATTCTTCTAAAACTTTGCGAACTTGCGATCGGTCTGTTTGCCCAATTTGGACGACCATAATCGTAGCGTCTGTGTGAGCTGCGATCAAGTGGGTGTCTGCCAAGCCTGCTAGTGGCGGGGTGTCATAAATTACTAAGTCAAAAAATGCTTGAAATTGCTCCATTAGATACTGCATTTTTTTGGAAGAAAGAAGCTTGATCGGATCGGGGGGAATTTGGCCTGCGGTGAGTACAAACAAATTTTCTTGGTTCGGGGCTCGTTGAATCGCGTCGTTGAGACTGAGATCTGTGGAGATGGCATCGCCCAGGCCACGCACGTTTGGCAGTCCTAACTTAGCGTGCAGTTGCGGGCAGCGCAAATCTGCATCTACTAACAATACTCGCTGTCCAACTGCTGCTGCTGTGGCTGCTAGGTGCAAAGCTACTGTAGATTTGCCGTCTCCTGCTACGGCAGAGCCGATTAAGAGCGATCGAATTGCCGTGCCTGCACTCAGCAAGTGAATGTTCGTGTATAGCGATCTAAATGCTTCTAAAAATTGATAGTCCAAGTCGCTCAAAATACTTGATCCCCCGCTCATCGGACCAGTATGTCTAGCTTCGCCCGGTTCGACTACTTCCACTTTTGAGTTCGATCGAGCCGATGTTAGTTTCCTCTGTCTGGATGGCGGTCTCCGCTTGACTTTTTTGGTAAACGGAATCACCCCGAGTATTGGCAATCTTGTGGCGATTCTCAGTGATTCTGGAGTGTGGAACACAGTATTTAGTACCTCTACCAGCAAGCCGACTGCTATGCCCAGCAGACTGCTTAAAATTACTGCCAACGCTAACTGTTTTTTGGTTTGTTTGACGGTAGCTGTTATAGGCTGGCCAAATTTGTCTAGCGGAATTTGCGGAGGATTTATCAGCACCCAGGGTATTTGCTGCTGAGCCGCATCAATCCGCAAGGCTTCTCGTTTTGCCAAGAAGTCCGACAAACTCTTAGTAACTACTTGCAGTTCCCGCTGTAAATTGTCGTATTGTCGGGTTGTAACTGAAAAGTTTCTAATTTTTTGGTTGAGAGCATTTTGCGAAGCTGTCATTTCGCGATCGCGCGCTTCAATTTCTTTGATTTGGGTCTCTAAATTTCCCATCACCACTTCTTTTGCTTGTTTAGTGGCGGTTAAAATCAGTTCTTCCCGACTTTTTCGCAGCGCTAAAACTGGCAAACTGTCTTCTCTATACTGAGCTAATTTTAATGACAATTCCGAGTCTATTCTCTGAATTTGACCTAAGAGTCCGCCGTAAGCTTGTCCTTGGGTCATCAGCAGCCCCTGGGGATTATTTTCGTTGAGTAGTTTTTCATAGCTTTGGTAGAGGTTTCGCATCCCTTGTAGCTGCACTCTAATTTCTACTTGCTTGCCCCGAATGCTTTGAACTTGTTCAGACAGAGATTTTCCCTCTAGCTGGGGTTCAAACAAGTTGCTCTGCTGCCGCAATCTTTGGACTTGGAGTTGCAGAACTTCCACTCTTTCTCGGAGCTTGGGCATCTCCATATCTATAAATTTAATACCTTGATTAATGCCCATCAGCCGTTGCTCCAAGCTGTAATCTAGATAAGCTTTAGAAATTTTGTCCAATACGCGGTAAATTTTTTTTCGGTTTGAATCTTTGTAGCGAACTTGTAAAATTTTTGTTCCTTGCTGTTTGCCATCTTTAGTGTAGCTGATGCGCTGGATCGACATTTTTGAGATCAGTTCGCTATAGTTCATTGTGGGATACGAAGCCCGCAATTCCTCAATTATTGGCTGCATCATTTTGGGACTTCGCAAAATCCTAATTTGGGTTTCGTAGTCTAGTAGGCTAATTCCTTCTATATTAATTTTTGCGAAGTCGGCAGCTTGGGTGTTGTTTAATAGTTTGGATTGCAAACCTTCAGCCGTGGCTGGTTCTACTAACAGGGAAAAGGAGCCTTCATACTCGACCGTAATCTGTTTAGACGTGAGGACGATCGCTGTTCCTGCCAGGGCGCTCAAAGCAATTGTGGCTGCTGCCATGACCAGGAAGCGACGGCGCACCACGCCTAACAGCCAGGACAAGTCTAGCTTTTCTTCTTCTCTCTCCTCTACGAAGTGATCTCTGTAGTTCTGAGCAGATAACTCCGGCAGTTTGCCATTCGATTTGGGTGTGAAGGGTTGATAATCTTGTCTGCTATCCATATTCAGCCTGGGTATTTTTGAGGTTGATATTTTTGAGGTTGATATTTTTGAAGCGGCCAGGTCGCGGCTGGGTAATCTTATTGTTTAGTTTATTCTAGCCTTTGCCAGGAATTATCCACCTCACCCGCCGCCTTCTTACCTGAATAAAAAGCGGATAACGTTTATAAAATTTAACACTCCCGTAGCTGGCCCGACAGGTCCGATTACAGCGTTCATGCGATCGACAAAATTGACGAGACCCTTGCGAGATACGATAATCATGTCGTTGTTGCGAAGTTGAGGATTAGTTTCTTCGTTAATTCCTTGACTTAAATCGACTTCGATCGTCCGTTTAGTAGCTGTACCGTCGTTATTGAGGCGGACTAGCTCAACTTTATCCCTTCTAGCTCTGGTATTCTCGTAGCCAAAAAATCCTCTGGAAACTAAAGCTTGATTCAGTGTGGCATTAGCTGGGAGCCTCAAGGGATCGAGGGATGTTCTGAGTTCTCCTACTACAAAAACGTTAATGCCGACGGGGGCAAAGTTAGTGTTCGCGAGTACGCCAGCTTCTGCAGGGTTGACGATCGTAGCTTTGGGCACGACGATCGTGTCTCCCTCCTGGAGGATGGTATCTTGGGCGCCGTCGCCGGACTCTAGGAACTGCCACAGGTTGACTGGGATAATTTGTTCGCCTCTTCTGGTGACTCGCCGCACTTGGATTTGCCGGATGTCGGCATCGGAGGTGATGCCGCCAGCTAGCTGAATGGCCCGGATGACGGTGGGAAAACCTTCACGGCTGAGTTCGTTTGTGGTGTTGCCGCCGATGACGACGTAAGCCCCTGGACGGGTGACTTGGCCAACGATGGAGATTGATCGAGGTTTTTCTGGGGGTGGCGAAAAGTTGGCCGTCGCAAATTGACGAGCTTCTGCTTGGTTGAAGTTGGCGACTGTGGGAACCACGATTGTGTCTCTGTCTTGCAAAATGATGTCTTGAGAGATGTCTCCTTCTTGCAAGAATTTCCACAGGTTGACGTTGAGCACTTGATCGGGGCCGTCTCGTTGGGGACGGCGGACGCGGATGTTGCGGATGTCGGCCACACCCGTGACGCCTTCTGCGAGTCTGATCGCTTGGGTGACGGTGGGGTACTGGACACTCGGCGTGGCTCCGGGCCCGGGAGTTAGGGTAATGGTGAAGTTTCCGGGCCGGGTGACTTCTCCGATGACGCCGACGTTGAGGGGGCGGGCGGCGACGAGGCTGACTGTGACAATGGGGTCTTTGAGGACGCGGCGGTAGGCGTTGCGGATGATGTTGGTGGCTTCTACTAAGGTACGGCCACGGACGGAGACCAAGCCGATCAGGGGCAGGTTGACTGAACCGTCGGAAAGGACTTCGTAGCCGCGGCTAAGTTCGGGTACTTCGAGTATTTCTACTTGGATGCGATCGCCGCCGCCGAGTTTATAGCTTTCCGGCGCTCTCCTAACGGGCGCAACGGTCTGGGCTTGGTCTGTGCCTAGGGGGATGGGAAGTTGTGCCGGGGTGCTTCTGGCGTCAGCGATGACAGTGGAAGCAAACAAGACAGCACCCACAACCGACCGGGCTATCTGTCTTGGAAAATGGGTGTTAACCATACACCACCTAATTTTATTGACTATGATTTATATAAGTGTAGCCTTTTTAGTGCTGGGCAAAAAGCTCATTATTTTAAGCTATCGCCGAAAAAACGATGCTGTATTTTTGCTTTATGCCTAATTTCTGTGTTAGGGTGGTTGGCGGTTGACGGCTATATTTTATATCTATATAATTTGAGCTTGTTTGTGGTAAAGGAAAGCAATTATGACTCAACCAGTGTCTAAAGCGGCTATGCTGAAAGAGCTGATTTTAGGTAATTCTTTATTTATATGGATGCTAATTGCTATAGTCGCGATCGCGACTTTGCTATTATTTCAATTAGCCAGCAGCAAAAAAATAGGTTTGGCTTTAGAAAAAACCTTTGCTTATTTTTATATTTTCATCTCTCCTTCTCTCACACAACCTCCTTTTAATTACTTGCATCTTACTAATTTGCAAGATACATCGGGTAGTATTTTAAGTATGCTACCTTATTTTTTTTACCCGTGGACAGTATTAATTTTATTTTCTAGAATCAAAGCTTTTGGTACCAATTTTATAGATTTTTTTGCCCAAGTATTGAGGATGAATCCTTTCTTTTTACTTTATATATTACTGCCATCACTGTCTACATTATGGTCTATAGTTCCTGACGTAACGCTAAGAGCCGGCCTAGCTTTTTCAGCATTTACTGCTTTCGGATTTTACTTAGCCGCGCAATATAAATGGCATGATCTATCTCGTTTTTGGCGGTGGGGATACACGGCACTGGGTTTGGCAAGTTTTATAATGAAACCACCGGGAGCAGGCGACTTTGTAGGCCTAACGCAAGCTAAAAATTCTCTCGGTGGAATCCTAGCTTTATGTACGGCATTTTGGTATTTGCATTATTTTCAAGGAGCTAAAACTCCGAAAGAACGCTGGATTTCTTTGGGAATGATGTTCTTTTCTTTTTACCTGGTGAGAGCTAATAAGTCGGGAGCGGCTCTAGTGATTACTATCATATTAATAATTGCAGTGTCCTCACTAAACTTTCTAAAAAAATTAACTTTTCAGTGGGCATTTACTGCGATTATATGTTTCCTGGTGGTCAGCATAATTATGACGGTTTTTGTAGTAGACAACCTAGAGGATATTGTTGTAGGTGGGTTAGGCAAGGACTTGACTCTAACTGGGCGGACCGAATTCTGGCCGCAGTTAATAGCTGCGGCCAATCAGCGCCCCTGGTTTGGCTACGGATACGAGGGATTTTTTCAACAAGATAAGTTAGGCCCCGCTACTCCTGCTTATTTTATTTATACTACTAATGGATTTCAACCGAAAAATCCTCACAATGGCGCGATCGGAATATTGTTAGCCTTCGGTTGGCCGGGATTAATCTTAATGATGATTTCCCTGCTTCTTAATTTGGCTTACGCAGTCCGGTATTTGAGTCGTAGCAAGCTGGAAGACGCGGGAATCCCTATTTGTTTTCTGGTGTCTATTATTATGAGCAACATCACAGAAGCTCAGATCCTGGGAATCGGAAATGCTTGGCTGAGTTATGTAATGTTGACAGTTAGACTTGCCATAGACAATGCTAGTAACACTTCCAACACTAGCAGCAGCAACCCTCAAAGGCCTTCTGTAGCTCGCACTGTCGACTGAAGTAAAGTTCCTTGGGCGGATCGAAGATGTGCCAAGCTGTGCGATAATATCATCTGACGAGTCTGATTTTGCTCGATAGCCAAGCGTTCCACAACCGCCCTTATATTTTCTAAACACTTAAAATCTTCTGATGTTAGACAAATTAGCTGGGATAAGTCCAAAGCTTGGGCCTGGTCTGCGCTAGGTATAGTCATTTCAAATAAGTATGAGACACTAGACTGCACAATAAGCACGAATAATTTCATCAAGAGATGTGCCAGGAGACGCATACATTTTAGCTCTCTTTAATGCACTAAAATCATGCTCAATATCATTTAAGTCAGGAGAGTATTTTGGTAAAAATATTATCTGATGACCCGCCTCCTCAACCAATAGTCTAATGACCGTCTTACGATGAATGGGTGCATTACAGCACTTTGCTTAACGATTAGGTACAATATTAGAGGTGGTAAGAAAGAGAAAAATGAAACCCTACTCCCTAGATATACGTCAAAAGATTATTAACACAAGGAGAAGCAGGTAACACCTCTATTCGGAAAGTAGCAGAAAGATTTCAAGTGAGTAAAAGTACGGTACAGGCACTACTAAAGTGAAAAAAAGAGACAGGAAGACTACTCCCTAGTCAGGCTCATGGTGGTAAACCGAGCCAACTCTTTGGTCACGAACAACAGATTGAAGAGATGGTAGCCCAGTATCCAGATTACACACTTGCAGAATATTGTGAGTATTGGCACGAAAAAACAGGAGTATGGTTGAGCGAGAGTGTCATGTGCCGATTCTTACAAAAGCAGCAACTCACTTTAAAAAAAAAACACTACGGAGTAGTCAAGCCCATAAAGAAATTAATCAAAAGAAGCGAGTAGAATATTGGGAAAAAATCCGAGATGTCGAACCAGAAAATCTGATATTTTTGGACTAAATGGGCGTATTGTTGGGGATAATGAGACTTAGAGCTAGAAGTAAAAAGGGAGAAAGAAGCTACGATATCAAGCCATTTTATAGAGGAAGTAGGGTAACAGTGGTGGGAGCAATAAGCAATAAGAAAGTCATCGCCATGAAGGCAATAGAAAAATCGATAAACGGAGAGGAGTTCAAGAAATTTGTGCAAGAACAACTGGTTCCAAAATTATGGAAAGGAGCGGTATTAGTCATGGATAATTTGAAGGCGCACAAAGTAGAGGGGGTAGAAGAAATGATTGAAGCAGTGGGAGCAAGAATAGTGTATTTATCACCTTACTCACCAGAGTTTAACCCGATCGAACATTTATGGTGGGAATTAAAGGCATGGCTCAGGATATTTGTACCTCGAAGTGTACAGATTGTGGAAAAACTCTTGGAATTGGGAGTGAAATTATGTTCAACTAAGCAAATCGAAAATTATTTTGCTCACTGCTGTTAGTGTACCTCTTAGTCACGCAAAGTGCTGTATGTTGTGGCATTTTCCACAAACCTTTTAAGGGCTGGCAGGATGCCCACTCCACAATAAAATTTACTCTTGGTGGAACAGGCCGGAAAGCCTGTTGCTGAGAATAATGCAATAGGTGCGAGTAAATTGATATCTGTCGGCATTCTACCCAAACCTGTAGAGGCGAGTTTTACCAAGTATAATTGCCTAAAATCAATCATCTCATAAACCCGCCCCACCCGACGATAAAATGCTGGATAGAGAATTGTGGAAGATGTGCGAGTGAATTGATATTTTGTGCCGAACGCAACAATCCGCCAGATGTTTCAATCCTACAGCCGACTATTGCCACAGGTGCAACATATCAATTTATTAGATATATTAAACAAGGTTAGTTTTTTTTATAATAACGCTTATGGCTGTCAACTTCGCTACCTCCCCCGCTTCTAGTCTCAAACCAGAAGCCCAGAATATCTCAGCACTCAAACAAGTCTTCCAGACCATTGATGCCGATAGCTGTCCGGGTTCCTATAATTTTCATATGCACACAGTCTACTCCGACGGGCGATTGCAGCCAGAGAAATTGATGGAACAAGCCATAGCCGGGGGTCTCAAAGGCTTAGCTATCACCGACCACCACAGCACCCAAGGCTACGTTAAAGCTCAAATTTGGCTGGATAATTGGAAATTAAACCATGCCGACAAAAATAGCGAAGCACCTAGTCTCTGGACAGGCGCTGAAATTAATGCCGACTTGCTCAACAATGAGGTACACATTCTCGGTTACGCCTTCGATCCGCAACATCCCAGTCTCAAACCTTACTTGCGAGGTAAAAGCACTGAAGGCACTTATTTTTATTCAGCAGCCAGGGTAATTGAAGCTATTCATGAAGCAGGAGGTTTAGCAGTTCTCGCACATCCTTGCAGGTATCGATCGACTGCTGATCAACTAATCCCAGAAGCAGCCCGTTTCGGCATTGACGGTGTAGAAACCTACTATGCTTACGGTAATCCCAATCCTTGGAAACCAAGCCCCAAACAAACTGCTTTAGTTAAAGATTTAGCAGAAACTTATGGTTTGCTGGGAACTTGTGGCACGGACTCTCACGGCCTGAGTCTTCTAGTCCGAATCTAGATATAGCAACCGCGCCTGGCAGCGCCGGAGGCAAAGCACAAGACATCCTCAAATCGCCAAAACGTAAACAATTAAACCGATCGAGTTTTTTGCGGATTCGACTCTTTTATCAAGACTCTTCTTTGCTCAATCAAGTTGAAGTCTTTGCCAATACCTGCTGGATTAGTTTGGGGGCAAGAAATCCGATCGCCTCTAAATTAAAGCGGATTGCGATCGCCCCCAAGTCAAACTCAAAGGCGATCGCTCTTAATTCCACTCAAGTGGGGCTCACAAAGCCCGCGTTACACAAACTATACTACAACAAAAACATTTGCCGTAAGCTCGCTTTGAGCAACCCCTTGAACGATACCCAAATAGTTAGTACCCAGTTTAATTGCCGTAGCACTGACAGGAGATCCTCCATTCAGAGTCAAACTTACAGCTTCAAAGGTGAGGCTGGCAAATGTATTTCCGTCAGTTAGACCAATTCTGTCCCCATTAAAGTCTACAATCACATCTGCATCTACTAACCGGGTTGCTGCCGCCTGCCCCCCGCTTAGGATAAATGTATCGCGTCCGCCATTACCTGTGAGGATGTCTTGACCGCGATCGCCACCCAGTAAGTCGTCGCCGTTACCGCCATTCAGGACATCATTTTCTTTACCGCCCCGAATATTGTCATTGCCATCTCCTCCAGTGAGAGTATCGTTCTCATTGTTGCCGAATATCTGGTCGTCGCCAGTACCCCCATCAATCTCATCCGACTCTTTACCGCCGGACAAAACGTCGTTGCCTACCCCTCCGTCGATTGTATCGGCTCCTTGCATTCCGTTAATGTTATCAATGCCGCTCGTCCCGGTAATATTGTCGCTGCCAGATAGCGCCAAAATTTGTTTGCCAGCAGCAGCCGGAGGAAGTGATGACAGGGAAATATTGTCATTACTGTCTGAGAGGTTGTAAAACTGACCGTTAACAGTGTTTGCTGGTTGTCCAGTAGGATTGCCAGGCGCGGGGGCATTGATTGCAGGTGTCGCGATCGCTACAGGTGTACCAACTGGTTGTGTAACAGGTGGTTGTGTAACAGGTGGTTGTGTAACAGGTGGTTGTGTAACAGGTGGTTGTGTAACAGGTGGTTGTGTAACAGGCGGTTGTGTAACAGGCGGTTGTGTAACAGGTGGTTGTGTGGAAGTAGAAAATGCCAAATTCAGAGTGTATTCGGTGCTGTTCAGGGGACCTTCATAGAAACCAGCAGCCGGGGAGTTGCGGTAAACTTCCAAAAAATATCTTTCGTCTGGTTTAGGTATCAGACCCTCGAAATCAAGAAAAGACTGGGTTGCGTTGCTTACTGGACCTTTTAGTAGAGTTCCAGCGCTGTCCACTAACCGTACAAAGACAGGAGCTTTTAGATTTGTCAGAGTCGCTGTCACCTTACCAACACCCGGCCCTTGAATGCGGTAGGAGTCAGTAGGGTCAATCGCACCTACCCACCCTGAATAAGTTCCGGGGTTAACGGCTGGAGTATCAGCAGTGGAACTGTTGTTAAGCTCGTTCGGCTCTGAACTAACTTCGACTATGTACGACGTTTTAGTTGTAACTCCCGCTGCCCTCTCGTCCCGAACAATCGCCGTCAAAGTACCTGCTGCTGAGGAGGAAACAGTGGCACTGTCACCAACAATATCATTGTTACTATTTACAAAACGGGAACCTATACCAACCTCGACGTTGCTAGCATTGTTGACCCGGAAAAAAGGATTAAAAGTGTTGTCGTCGCTAGTTAATACACCGATTTTAGTAGGCTGATTGGCGACTATGTTCGGCAAAAGCACAGTATCACTTTGAGTACCTGCTGGGATTTCTCTAAATAAACTGTAACCGCTCATTGTTTTATTCCTTAATCAAGTTTGTGTGGATGGTTAGGCACTGGTTTAGTGACTAAATTTAATCAGTCGTCAGTATCTAATTGACTGGATAAATTGACAGACATTTGCCTTGGAGTTTATCTCAACCCAAAAAGAATTGGATAATTAATGTTTCAATCGCCCTAACTCAAACTCAGCATTCTTCCTCTGGCAAAGCGTAGGAATTTGTGGATTAGTTTGTGCGTGTCACTGAACGCACGCACAAACCTACAGCAGCAAAAATATTGCTACACTTCCCGCGCGAATCACCTGTGCAGTCATGCTGAAATCTGGAACTAGATGCTAATTTTATTTGTGGGTTTTACAGAAGCCGATCGCACCTCTTCAAACACAAGTCAATGCAACTAATCAACTCATTTTCGTTAAAATTCCTGAACTTACCTAGCGTAAATCATTGATAGAAGCTACTCCTAAACTGCCCTACACAGAATAGAGTTTACAACTTAGTGTTGTACCCGTCTTAAATTTTATTCTTACGTTAGCCAAAAATAAACTGAAATTTGCATAAATTAGTTTATTTTTGGCTAACTAACTATCACTTTACTGTTTTCTATAAGCAATTCACAGGGTTTTTTTATTTGATTTGTTTATTAATATAATTAAAATAAATAAGAAAAACTTATTTAACGTGTGATAGCCCTATTGATTGAGTTCAGAAAGATTAATTTATTATAAAAAATAGTCGCTACTTTTTCCCCGCACCAGCAAGCAACTTTTTACCGGGGTGCGCGACACTCCGCCGTGACAAGCAGCGAATCAAATATTTCTCCTTGTCACGCACCCTACAATTACTGTCTACCGTTCGGGGAACAACTGACAGGCCCGGTTAGTTGGCTGATTTGCCCAATCCAAGCGAGAATTCCCAAATCGATCCATCCAACCTTCCAAATAAGCGCGATTAGCCTTCTTTTCCTCTGGATCGGAGGTATTCATGGGATGAGGTGCTAAACCCAAAATAGTCGCCGTCGTCACGCAAAACATCGACTTTTGAAAACTCTGGCAAATTTGCACCCGCAGATCATCTTCACCCCGACAGCTAGTGCGATAAACTTCGTGCAAATACTCAGGCAAATAATGCCGCATATCTTGCATCAATTGAGTTGGCGGAATCCCTGCACCTCCAATGGGTAAAGGGTCAGCAAACAAAGCCCCGTAGGCAAAATCTTTTTGTTTTTCCGGGATTTGATGAGCTTGAGCGTTGTAGGAAACTGTGCCAAAAAAAGCTGTGCCCCGAAAGAAAACAGCCTCTACATAAGGCACGGCTACATCTGGTAAAAATGTTAAGTTAGCCGAGGCTGGCAGTATATCGTAGGCTTGACCGTTAATCTTGACGCTGTAGGTAATTGGTAGGCTGGCCGCGGCGACTAAACCGGCTTTGACAAAATCAACTACATCAGAAATAGACTTAGTTTCCCCTCGATCGTAAGAATCAGATAAGTCTATAAACAAATCGCTCATTACCCGCCAAAACTGACCGAGACCTGTGTAGTAAGCCAGCATCCGCACTTGTTCCGGCAAAAAATCAGGAAAGGTTTTGTTTAGTCCCTGCATGAAAAAATTGCCTTTCAATTTAGCAGCGATCGCCTTTTTGGCCAAACTGCTAAATTCCGGGGAATCCAAATAACTGTCCAAACCGCCGCCGCCGTGCCAAAGCATTGTTCTCATGCAATACTCAGCATACTCAAAATTTATGCGATCGTGCCACAAATAGCGAATTAATTTGGGCAGAGTCACATCTCCGTTGAAATATTTAAAAAACGGAAAGAGCACTAAAAACTGTTCTTCTGCAATATAATTGAGATTGCGAGAATAGGCATCGAGAACCACACCGTAACTTTTGAGAATGCCGACAACTTCAACTACATTTTCCGTAGATTCAGGCAGTAAAGCTTGGCCTGATTCCAAGATGTCAATGTATGCGGATAGGGGATGGGAAGATGGTTTTAATACGGTACTTGTCATTTTAATTAAGCCTGAATAGAAGGAAGAACGAAGAAATAGGTTTGTAGTAAGGAATGCAAGTCCTTTAATGATGGGCTAGAAGCTGTTAAGAGAGGACTTGTATTCCTCACTACGAACCTAGGTCATATTTTATTTCAAGTTTTGAGCAATCACTTGAACTTGCGGTGGCACATTAGCTACCATTCCGATCGCAGTTTTTTCGCTCAAAGCAATTAAAACTCCCGGCTGCACTCCCATGATGGCGATAATTATTGCTAAAACCAGCGAAGGGATGCGATCGCGCCAGCGGACTTGCGGCAAATTTACCACCACATCCGAAAGGCGGCCGAAAAAGGCGCGGTTGACCATAAGTAAAAAGTAAACTGAAGTTAAACCAGTGCCGATCATGCAGAGCAAAGTTTGCACGGGAAACACTGGCAAACTGCCCCGAAACATCAAAAATTCAGCAATAAATCCAGCCAAACCCGGAATGCCGGCACTTGCCATCACGCCGAGGATCATTAAACTGCCAATCATCGGCAAACCGCGATCGGGATTGAACAAACCTTTGAGCACATCGATGTTGCGGGTGCCGGATTTTTTGTAAATAACGCCGACACTCAAAAATAGCAGCGCCGAAATTAAACCGTGGCTAACCATTTGCAAAACAGTTCCCAGCATACTAATCGGAGTAGCTGCGGCGCTAGCTAACAAAATGTAGCCCATGTGAGCGATCGAACTGTAAGCTACAATTTTTTTCATATCTTTTTGGGCGATCGCGCAACTCGCCCCGTAAAGCACGCTTACCACCGCCCAACTCGCCAAAATCGGCGCCGCCACCGCCCACGCATCGGGAAACAAACCTAAACCAAAGCGCAGCATCCCATAAGTTCCCAGCTTCAAAAGCACCCCCGCCAGCAGCACCGAAACCGGCGTCGAAGCTTCTACGTGAGCATCCGGCAGCCAAGTATGAAAAGGCACTAAAGGCATCTTAATTCCAAAAGCCAGCAATACCCCTGTCAGCAAAACAATTTGCCTTACCAAAGGCAATGGCAATCCTCCTTGCAAATGCGATGCGCCCGCTGCACCAACCATATCGAAACTCGAAGCACCGCTAAGCCAACCAGTGCCCAAGAAAGCAGCCAGCAGCACAATTCCCGAAAATGCAGTATAGATTAAAAACTTAGTAGCAGCATAACCCCGGCGCTCGCCTCCCCAAATCGCAATTAACAGGTAAAGCGGAATCAATTCTACCTCAAAAAACAAGAAAAACAGCAGCAAATTTTGAGATAAAAAAGCCCCTGTTACGCCGCCAGTAATTAACAGAATCAAAGAATAATAAAGTCGAGGTCTGCGGATCGACTCATCCGTAGCGTAAATAGCTATTCCTGTCAGCAGAGTATTTAAAATTACCAAAGGCAGAGCCAAACCATCAACGCCGAGATTGTAATTCAATCCCAAAACATCTATCCAAGGAATGAATTCCGCAAACTGCAACTGACTGATACTGGCATCAAACTGAACTGCCAAAATCACCGAAAGAATAAAAGTTATGGCCGCAATGGCGATCGCGACATTCCGAACTATTTTAGAACTCACTGAACCGGGCCAGAGCCCAATCAGGGCAGCAGCCAACATTGGTATCCAGATTAAAGCACTGAGCATCAATTAAAACTTTCCTTTGTTACACAGTATTTAGAGCTATATTTAACATTAACGCAAAGCAACTACATATAAAAGCGATCGGCTAATTTTCTTGTTAACATAGATTCAAATGTCTGTGGAATCCTTCTATGACCTCAAGTCTTACAGATCGAGAAGATTTGCAAATTAAATCCGGTTCTCCTTCCACCCGCCTCACCGTTGCCGACTTGGAACAACTGCAAGGTATACTCTCGGAAGCACATCTAGACTACCAATTAGAACTGGTAGATGGGAAGATTATCATTGTGGGCCCATCAGACCTTGTATCGAGCGAAATTGGACTTGAGTTTAGGAGTCTTTTGCGTAACTGGGTCAAACCCCGCAAACTCGGACGAGTGTTTGAGTCCAGCGGCGGGTTTATTCTCCCCAATTCCGATCTGAGAACTCCCGATGTTTCGTTTGTGGTAGCCGATCGCCTCAAACAAAGTAAAAGGTATTTTGCCGAACTTGTTCCCGACTTAGTGGTAGAAATCAAATCTCAGTCCGATCGCCTCAAACCCCTCCGAGAAAAAATTTTATCATTCATCGAACTCGGAGCCAAAGTAGGAATATTAATCGACCCAGACAAGCGCACAATAACAATTTACACTCCGACAGCCGAGCCAGTGGTATTGAGAGACGGCGACATGATTTCAATTCCCGAACTTTTGCCCGGTTGGGAAGTTCCAGTGACCGAATTATGGCCGATCGATTTTGAGTAAAACTAGATAAAAAAGCAGAAAAACCCAGACTAAAATAATCTGCGTTCATCTGCGTTCATCCGCCCTCATCTGCGGTTTAAAATTAAATAACATCAGACAAAAAGCAGACAAACCCCAAAAAATTCATCTGCCAACCTCTGCAGTTTAAAACTGCCAAATAATCAACGCCAGCAACACAGCAACCCCCGCTGCAATAGTCAACACATAAAACTGCGACTGGCCGGTGCCGCTGTACTTCAACCCTTCACCGCTGAAAATTGTCGCAAAACCGAACAAATTCACCGCCCCGTCCACCACATACCTATCAGTCCAAGCGCTGATTTTAGAAATAGAAGCCACAGCCCAAACCACAGTCAAGCGGTACACTCGATCGATATAAAAATCGTAAGCAAACAAATCCTGCAACGCCGGCACCGGCAGCCGTACCGGTCGAGGTAAAGCCCCGTACCAATAAATCGCCACCCCAACCGCAACGCCAATCAACCCAGATAACATTAACAGCGGAATATCCAGAGTCTTCAACAGCAAATTTAAAGCATCAAAATCCCCCGTTTGCGCCCAAGGGCCAGTCCAACTAATTAAAAGTTGCCACCGCTGCAACATCCAAGGCACCAACAGCCCCATCACTGTCAAAATTACCATCGGCAAAGCCATCGGCCAACCAACTTCTGGAGCTCTGCGAGTTTTCGGCTGCGGTTTTCCCGCAAAGACTAAACCGAATATGCGAGTTAAATTTAGTGCTGTCAAACCGTTAACTAAAAGCAGCACTATTACCAGCCACAAAGGCAAAGTCCAAAAACCGTTGAGCCAGCGCCGCATCGCCCAAAAGTTGCCCAGAGGCAACAAGGCTACCATGCCCGCAGCGCCTACTAAATAAGCCGTAGTCGTGGCAGGCATCTTCGACCACAACCCACCCATTTCTGTTAAATCTTGAGTGTTAGTTGTGGTAATAATTGACCCTACGCTCATGAATAATAGACCTTTGGCGATCGAGTGCGCGAACAGCAACAGCAAAGCAATGTCAACTTGATTTAGCCCCACGGCGATAAACACCAAACCCATAGAAGCGCTGGTAGAATGCGATAGTGCTCTTTTGATGTCGATTTGGGCGATCGCCACCAAGGAAGCGCCAACAGCCGTCACCGCACCCAAAACCACCAGCACCGCACCAGTCACGGGCGACAGTGCTAAAACAGGCTGAAGTTTAATCAAAACATAAGCCCCAGCGCCCACAACTACCGTATTCCGCATAATCGAAGCCGGGTTGGGCCCTTCCATCGCCTCGTCGAGCCATAGATGGAAGGGAAATTGAGCGCACTTGGCCGTAGGTGCGGAGATTAAAGCCAAGCCTAAAAGAGTCGCCACTAGGGGAGACAAAGTTGCAGTTTCCGCCCATGTTTCCAAATCGGAAAAATTCAAACTTCCCGCTAAAGTTGAAAGCGTCACTACTCCCATCAGCAGTGGCACGTCTCCTACACGCTTGGTTAAAAACGCATCTCTAGCGGCTGTTACTACGAGCGGTTGAGCGTACCAAAACCCGACTAGCAAGTAAGTTGAAAGCGTCAGCACTTCCAACAAAGCGTAAGTTATAAGCAGCGAGTCGCTAATGGCAATGCCGCTAATTGCCGCTTCAAAAAAACCCATCAGCCCAAAAAATCGAGCTAGCGCCCAGTCTTTTTCCATGTAGCCTAGAGCGTAAATTTGTGCTAGCAAACTCAGAACTGTAACTAACTCCATTGCTCCGACGCTGACGGTGGAGATTTCTATTGCAAAAGACAAATCTAAATCGGCTGCTTGTACCCAGTGGACGAGCAACTGTTGGGGCGGTTGATCCCAAGTCGCTGTAAAAATAATTGACCCGTGTATGAAAGCCAACACAGTCATCAACAAATTGAAGTAAGCGGCCGGTCTGGGCCCTGTTCTGCGAACTGTTCCCGTAGACCACGGCAAAGTTAAAATTGCGCCTATTAAGCCATATAAAGGTACCCACCAACAGGCTTGGAGGAGAAATTGAGTCATTTAATTTATCCCTTAAACTTCAAATTACCGGCTGCCTTTATACAAAAAACAGTCGCGGTAGATCGCGCGAGACCCTAAAACTTTGACTAACCCCGATCGTATAGTTGTGGCAAAATAATTTGCACTCCAGATTAACTATACATTAAAGCATCAAAACTGATAATTATCTCAATACAAAATTACAGGCTGAGCAGACGAGGCACTCAAAGAAAAAAATGCCTGCCGATAGGCCAAGACTGCCTTTTTTGCCGATTTCCCTGCGATCCCCCTTTTGAAATCCCCAAGTTTCCCGGCAGTTATCAGCTCTTGCTTCACATACCGGACTCTACTTTATGAGTATTCTTACTTACTTTAATCCCCTCTCGCTCTCGGTATCTACCTCTCTCAATATTAAGATTATTAAATAAATATTAAATTAGTTTAAGTAACATAAAAAATTTTAATTTTTGTTATTAAACATTATGATGTTAGTTTATATTGTCAAGGTGGACAGCTTCCCCTATTCTTATAGGATAGGAAGCTTTACACTGCCTTACTAAAAAATGTGGGCCTCCCCGTCCAAATTTTTAGATTTCTCAAAGATTTGTAACGGTAATTTCGCTCATCCTCAAAGGAGATTCAAAAATGTCAATTGCCGTGGGAATGATTGAGACAAAAGGTTTTCCCGCTGTTGTGGAAGCTGCCGATGCTATGGTCAAAGCTGCCCGCGTTACCCTCGTGGGCTATGAAAAAATCGGCAGCGCCCGCGTCACCGTAATTGTGCGCGGCAACGTGTCGGAAGTCCAAGCCTCAGTCGCAGCCGGAGTCGAATCCGTCAAGCGGGTGAATGGCGGAGAAGTCGTCTCTACCCACATTATCGCTCGCCCCCACGAAAACCTAGAATACGTTCTGCCGATTCGATATACAGAAGCAGTAGAACAGTTCCGAGGCTACTAAGTTCTTAGCGCCCATAGATTTCGTTGGACGAAAATTAGTGCGATCGTCAAAAATTAACTGTTTAGTTCCCCAAATATTCAATCAGGAGTAAAACCAATGGCAATTGCAGTTGGCATGATCGAAACCCTAGGCTTCCCCGCAGTGGTAGAAGCCGCTGACGCGATGGTCAAAGCAGCCCGCGTCACCTTGGTAGGCTACGAAAAAATCGGTAGCGCTCGGGTTACGGTCATTGTAAGAGGAGATGTCTCGGAAGTGCAAGCTTCGGTCGCAGCCGGAGTCGAATCCGTCAAGCGGGTTAACGGCGGACAAGTGATGTCCACCCACATTATCGCCCGCCCTCACGAAAACTTAGAGTACGTGTTGCCCATTCGCTACACCGAAGCTGTAGAACAGTTCCGCGAAGGCGTGAGCGGCATTCGCCCTCTCAACAGATCATAAGATAGGCTCACGGCTGTTAGGGGCGTTTGGTAATTAAAAATTAAAAATCGCGAGGTTTGTGATTTAGCATTTTTAATTTTTAATTGAGGTGGGTATGGGATATTGGTTATTAGTCATGAGTCATTAGTCATGAGTCATTAGTCATTAGTTACTCGACGCATAACTCTAAAATGCGGACAGCGGACTGAGTAAAGCTAATTAAAAAAAAGACAAGTGACCCGGTAAAAATGACAGTTACCAATTACCTATTACCTATTACCTAAAATGCAAATGGCCAAAGTTCTCGGCACAGTTGTCAGTACCCAAAAAGAGCCGACACTGAGAGGATCGAAATTTCTACTGCTGCAATTCATCGATGAGGAAGGTTCGCCAGTTCCCGGCTATGAGGTAGCCGCTGACTGTGTGGGTGCTGGTATAGATGAATGGGTTTTAGTAACCCGAGGCAGCGCAGCCCGGATCGCGCCCGGAAGTGAAAACCGTCCGATCGATGCTCTAGTAGTAGGCATTATAGATACTGTCAATGTAGAAAACCGCCTCATTTACAGTAAAAAAGACGACCCGTACCGCTAGTTGACAGTTGGCAGTTGGCAGTTGGCAGTGAACAGCTAACAGCTAACAGTAAACAGTTGACAGTGAAGAGTGAACAGCTAACAGTGAACAGTTGACAACTAACAACTAACAAAAAATTTTTCAGCTTAGGAGAACTTAATTTATGGCAGTCCGCAACGTTGCGGCTCCCCCGACGCCTTGGTCGAAAAACTTGGCTGAGCCCAAAATTCACGATACCGCCTTCGTACATTCCTTTTCTAACATTATTGGGGATGTGCATATCGGTTCTAATGTGATGATTGCCCCCGGGACATCTATCCGCGCCGATGAAGGCACTCCTTTTTATATCGGAGAAGGAAGCAACATTCAAGACGGAGTAGTGATTCACGGCCTAGAAAAAGGCCGAGTCACAGGAGACGACGACAAATCCTATTCTGTGTGGGTGGGGAAGAATACTTCCCTCACCCACATGAGTTTAATTCACGGCCCTGCCTACGTGGGCGACGACTGCTTTATCGGCTTTCGCTCTACGGTGTTCAATGCCAGAGTGGGCAACGGCTGCATTGTCATGATGCACGTACTAATTAAAGATGTGGAGATTCCCGAAGGTAAGTACGTACCTTCGGGAGCCATCATCACTAATCAGAAGCAAGCCGATCGCTTGCCTGACGTTCTAGATTCTGACGTTCAATTTGCGACCCATGTCATCGGCATCAATGACGCTCTGAGAACGGGTTATCGCTGCGCTGAGAACATCGCCTGTCTAGCACCAATTCGCAACGAGCAAACTAAAAACCCCAATATGACTCAAACCAAATATTCTACCCATGCCGGCACCCAATTGAGTTCAACTCTTGCCGATAGCATCCGCAATTTACTAGCCCAAGGATACAGCGTGGGAGCCGAACACGCCGACGCGCGCCGCTTCCGTACCGGTTCTTGGCGTACTTGCGGCCCGATTTCCTCAAAGCGCGACTCTGAAGTAATCGCGGCTTTGTCAGCTTGCATGGCTGAACACCAAGGAGAATACGTCCGCTTGATCGGGATTGACACCAAAGCCAAACGCCGCGTACTAGAAGAAATCGTCCAAAGACCGGGAGACAACGGCTCTAACGGTTCTAACGGTGCGAAAACTCACCAATCTAACGGTAAAGTTGCACAACAAGCTTCATACCACAATAGCGGTTCCGTGTCAAGCGGAAAATTGAGTGCCGAAACAGTGGCTCAGGTTCGCGGCTTGCTAGCTCAAGGCTACAAGGTGGGGACGGAACACGCCGACGCGCGCCGCTTCCGCACCGGTTCTTGGCAAAGCGGGGCTTCGCTGCAAGTGAGAAACGAATCTGAGGCGATCGCCGCTTTGGAAGCTGTGATGAACGAGTACCAGGGCGAGTACGTGCGCTTGATCGGGATTGACCCGAAAGCTAAACGACGTATCGTTGAAGAAATTATTCAGCGTCCCGACGGCCCGGTTGGTCAATCGGCTAAGCCGGCAGGAACATCTAAGCCTGCAGCAACATCGGGATACAAAGCAGCTTCGACTGGTTCGGCCAGCAGCGGAAGTTTGACCGGCAAGACGATCGACCAAATCCGCAACCTGCTTTCCCAAGGCTACAAAATTGGCACGGAACACGCCGACGCGCGCCGTTTCCGCACCGGTTCTTGGAACAGTTGCGCCCCGATCTCATCCAACCGCGAATCTGAAGTGATTTCTGCCCTCGAAAGCTGTCTCAAAGAACACAGCGGCGAGTACGTCCGCTTGCTTGGCATCGACTCCAAGGCGAAGCGCCGGGTACTCGAAGAAATTATCCAACGACCTTAATTTGCCTGGTAATTAGCCTGTTTCTTCCGTTAAGCCCTCGCACTGGGGCCAACGGGAGAAACCCCAGCGGATTGAAGTTGGATTTGAGATAGTTAAAAAGCTCGATTGACAAATGTTGGTCAAAATCTAGAATCTTTTAAAAGTTTCTATAAAACGTTAAAGCATCAAGCTTCTCTGTATTAGTAAATTATCGTTTCTTAGATTGACATGGTTAAATTTATCAGTCGAGAAAACCCATAATTTAAAGTCGTTTTATCGAAAAAAATAGCTCCTTTCATGGTGAAGTCGAATGTATTTATCGCCACTGCAATTAAGTAGCAACTCTCAGATTTTGATGAGTGGCGATGTAGTTGTGAATGAGGGTGCGGCGATCGCCCCTGGAGTAATCCTGCAAGCAGATCCGGGCAGCCGGATATTGATCGCCGCCGGTGCCTGTATCGGTATGGGAGTTATCCTTCACGCCCGTGAAGGTACTCTGGAAATCGCGGCGGGCGTTATTCTGGGTGCAGGGGTGCTGGTGGTAGGTGCGGGAACGATCGGGGAAAATGCCTGTATTGGCGCCGGGACGACCCTAATCAATCCTTGTATCGACAAAATGCAAATTATGGCAGCAGGTTCTCTAATGGGAGATACCAGCCGCCAAGCCGCCGCAGAAGCAACCGCAACAGAAGCAACCGCAGCAGAGCCAACAGCAGCGCCAACATCACCAGAAACCCCCGAAGCCACTACGCCACCAGTCGATCAACCGATCGAGCAGATCGAGCCGCCACAACCCGCCCAAACACCGCCTCAAACTGCGCCGGAGACTGCCCCAGAGCCGCCGGAATCCACCGCCACAGAGCCGCCCCAACCAGGGGAAACGCCAACTATTCTGTACGGTCAAGCTCACATCAATCGGCTGTTGGGGACGCTGTTTCCGCACCGGCAAGCTTTTAATCGACCGGAGGAAAACGGCCAAACTCTATCGGGCGGTTCCGGGTAGCCGTCATTTCCGTAAAAGGCAGCTATGCTGAAGGCAGAAAGATCAAATATAAATAGGTAATCTCATATTATTGGTAGCTCAGCAATTTGTAAGGCCTTGCCGCAGCAATCTGTGTCTTGTAGCTCGTGCAGTCTGTCTTCTCATCTGAGAAACTATAAACTATCAACAAATTTTTATTTTGGGAAGTTTCTAAGGGTGATAGAAGATGGACGGACAAACAGATCGTAACAGTCACGAAGAGCGATCGCAGCGCCAGGAATACTTCAAAGACACTGCTTTGGGTTTGGTATCCACCAAGAGTTTTCCGGCAATTGTGGGGACTGCTGACATGATGCTGAAGTCGGCAGGAGTGATTTTAGTAGGATACGAAAAAATAGGTTCCGGTCACTGTACGGCGATCGTCCGGGGCAGAATTTCGGATGTGCGTTTGGCTGTGGAAGCTGGAGCTCAAACTGCCGAACAGTTCGGGCAGTTTGTTTCTAAGTTGGTGATTGCTAGACCTTTGGCTAATTTGGAAGTGGTTTTGCCGATCGGCTTTCGCCTGACTCAACTGTCGGAAAGCGGCAGTTATTCTCGGCTTAGCCATCAGGCGATCGGTTTGCTCGAAACCCGGGGATTTCCGGCAATGGTCGGTGCTTGCGATGCTATGCTCAAATCCGCAGACGTACACTTGGCAGCTTACGAGAAAATAGGCGCCGGTTTGTGCACGGCAATTATTCGCGGTGCAGTTGCAGATGTAGCAGTAGCCGTAGAGGCCGGGATGTACGAAGCTGAGCGAATTGGCGAGTTGAACGCGGTGATGGTAATTCCGAGGCCTTTGGAAGATTTGGAACAAACTTTACCGCTGGCGAGTTGCTGGATCGAGCAGCGTAAACCTGTGATGATGCCCATGTCGGTTAAGGAAAAGGAACAAGAATTGATCGAACTTCCAGATTTGGAGAAATTGACTGTTTATGTGGAAGAGGAAATCAATCGGTAATTGGTAGTTAGACAACAAAAGTTTGTAGAGACGTACTGCCGCAAATACTGAGACGAAGTTTGTCAACAAAATATAGAGTTTACTCGGTAGGACTGCTGGCAACAATTTATACTCAGTAGCGGTCTCAAACTTAATTTGCCTATCGAGCCGATCGCAGCCGCACCAATAGACACAGAGCAGCAAGTAAAACTAGACTTTTGAGATCAAGTCGATCGCCTAAACAATGGAACTGACGAAGTAAATCCAGCCGAGGTGCAGACTCTTTCCACAGGATTTAACTGCTGTTAAAATAAACCCAAAATCCTGTTTCCGGTAGATAGCCTACAATGAATTTGAGGGTAATCTAATAACGGGTGGCAAAAAAATAGAACTTTAACAGTTGTTCAACTCAAAACTGACAGCAAAGGAATCAACCCCCAGAATCAAGCAATCCTGAAAGTTGACCTATGAACCTCAAACAATTTTACAAGCGCGGTTTGCACAGCGCCAAGAAAGGAAACTATGAAGCGGCACTTGAGGACTTCGATCAGATACTGCAACTCAATCCCGCCGATGCCAAAGCCTATAACAATCGCGGCTTGGTTTACTATTACATGAAAGACTACCAAAAAGCGATCGCCGACCTCAGCCAAGCCCTAGATATCAATCCTAATTTGTTCGAGGCTTACTTGAATAGAGGCAATGCTTGGCGTCATCTCGGAGAACACGAAAAAGCCATTGAAGATCTCAACTGCGCTTTAGCAAATAAGCCTAACAGCCACGCTATCTACAACAACCGGGGACTTGTACTTGCTAATTTAGGAAATTACGAAGAAGCAATAGAAGACTACAATCGAGCTCTATCTATCAATTCCCACAATTATAAAACCTATTACAACCGGGGGCGCGCTTACTACCTTTTGGGAGAAAAAGAGGCAGCAACGGAAAACTTTAACGAAACGCTGCGGTTGAATCCTAAATATATCAAAGCTTACATAAATCGAGGTCTCTGTTACCACCAACTAGGAGACAATACGCAGGCGATGGCCGATTACAACATTGCACTCGCCATCGATCCACAAAATGTTTATGCCTATTATAACAGAGGTTGCGTTCGCTATAAATTAAAACAAATGCAGCTTGCAATTGAAGACTTTGACCAAGCAGTAAAACTAGAGCCGAACTATGTTAAAGCTTATCTCAACCGGGGTTTAGCGCTGTATAAACTTGGAGATGTTGCGGCAGCAAATAAGGATTTTTATCACGTAATGTGCATTAATGCTGAAGCTTATGTATACTACCAAGCCCAGCGGTGTACGCCTGATATTAATTCGTACTTCAAAGAAGCGCCGCAGATGGAACTTAATAATGCTGTAGAATACTACAACACAACATTAAATACGATGTCAACTTCCTTAAGTTCCGCAGCATTAAACGCGGTCTGGAATCAAGAAGATTTGGAGAACAGAGACTCGATTATCTGTGAAGGTGAATTTATTAATGATTGATTTAGCCAGTAGTTAGTAGCCATTAGTCCTGAGACTTATTGCATAAATCTTTGAGCGTGGAAAGCGCAGTTGCAAGGCACAGACATTTAAATCCACATTCCGCAACCCCCAACGGGCTGCGTACATGGATTGAGTAGATAAAAATGAATCAACCGAGACAATGGTAAGTAGAAATATTCAGTAATTTCTATCCCTAATGATCACCCAGTTCTCCATTCCTGAAAATTGAGGTTCGGAGGTGAGTTAAATCTGAGTCCGTTAAAAATGCGCGAGATCAAAAACCAAGTTTATTGCTGAATCGGGAAAAAGCCTCCTTCGCGCATTTCTTGAATACTCTCTTTAACAGCCTGAATGATGCGATCTGTGTCTTCATTAGTGTGAGCGGTGGAGAGAAAGCAGCTACGACCTTCGGATATGAAAATACGCTTTTCGAGTAAGTGAAAAAGTAGCGGATCTATCTCAACGGATGCAGCAGCGCGAAATTGCGATCCGAAATTTACAAGCCAGACAGAGACTTCATTCTCTTTGAAATAAGTATTCAGGGTTTCAACTAGCTGCGAAGTTCGCTGATTCAACTGCTGCTGAAGGGCTGGGCCTTGATTTTTAAGATAGCGCAGCACGGAACGCGCAGCGGCCAGAGCAAGTGGGTGCTTGCAAAAAGTGCCAGCAAAAATTGTGGTTTTTATCTGGGGGTAGGAATCATCGCCGTAGTTCCACAAACCGCCGTCAATTTTATCCATATAAGCAGCTTTTCCAGCGATAATTCCAATGGGCATACCGCCCCCGACAATTTTGCCATAAGTTGCAATATCTGCCTCAATGCCAAACCACGCCTGCGCCCCGCCTTGATGAATTCGGAAACCACTAACCATTTCATCAAAAATCAGCGCAATTTCTGATTCTTTTGTTAATTGCCTGAGTTGCTGGAGAAATTCTTTGGGTTGCAAATCGAGACGGCGGCTTTGCACCGGCTCCACGAGAACCGCCGCTAATTCGTGCTGGTGAGCTTTGATAATTTCCAGGGCATGAGGGCTTCCGTAATCCAAAACTAAAACATCTTCAATAAAATTAGCAAGAATTCCTGGCGCTTTTGGAATGGTGCATAAATCGCCATTTATCTTTTTTACAACGGCGAGAGTTCCGTCAAAATGACCGTGATAAGAACCAGAAAACAAAGCAATTTTATTGCGTTTAGTTGCCGCTCTAGCTAATCGTAAAGCTGCCATCACTGCTTCGGTGCCGGTATTAGAAAAAGCGACGCGCTCCATCCCCGTCAGTTCGCAGATTAATTCCGCAACTTCTCCGGCAAGGTCTGCTTGTGGGCCAATTTGTACGCCGCGATCGAGTTGCTCTAATAGGGCTTCTTTAATAAAGGGCGGATTATGACCGAAAAGATTGATGCCAAATCCCATTGTGATATCGATGTACTCGTTGCCATCAACATCCCACATTTTAGAGCCAAGCGAGCGATCGGCGACAATGGGATAAAACATCTCCTTGACGGGAAAGCGAAACCCATCAGAAGCCCGATTGTCAGCGAGAACCGGACGGTATTTTTGCGCGAAATTCTTAGAGGTTTTTGTGCGATCGGTGTAGCGCTCTATCAGCGCTTTCATGTGTCTTTGCTGCAATTGTTCGTTCATTTTGAATTTTCCAGAGATTGAGTCAGGTAGGGGCGCAATGCTTTGCGCCCTTACAAGTTTTAATTGCGGCTACCTATCAGGCCACAATTTGCGAGATAAGAAAAATAAGTCCGAAACAAACTCGCATCGGCTTGTGGGCAGATAATATCAGTTCCAGAAAGTCCCTTCAACGCATTCTGGCAATCGAATTGCAGCGTGGCAGATTTAGCCATTTCTGATTCCGAAACTTTTTCGGAGAAAAGACCGACTAGCGGGTACAAAGCATGATCGGGAGAATTTCCAGCGCGCTTGATTATTTCTGCTTGCCAAGTCTCAGAAGAAACTCGTTTGATTGGATAACCCATTGAGCAAATCCAGCCAAGCAATTCACTCATTTGAAAGGACTGATTGTTGACTAAATGAAAAGTCTTTCCTAGCAATTCTTTTTTGCTCGACAAGTGAACGATCGCTCGGCTCACATAGTCAACAGGCGCTACATTCATCAGCTTATCGTCATCGGGAGTACATCCAAGTTGCACGCAACCAGCGATTAACCTGTATAGTAAATCGCTGGGATTGCAAGCCCCTGTTTTGCTATCCCCAGAAATGCGACCTGGCCTGTAAATGCTAACAGGAATTCCCCGATCGCGCGCGACCTCTACTAACTTTTCTGCCACCCACTTAGTCTGAGTGTAAGCGCCTTTTAAACCCTCTCCCGGAGTCAGTTCATCCTCCTCTCGCACGAGCTTAATCCCAGATTCTCCAATTGCCGAGAAAACGGAAATCGTAGAAATTAAATGGACTGGTTTTAGCTTACTTTGACTCGCCAATCTCAGAACTTCCTGCGTCCCCAAAACGTTAGGGGGTTTGAGAACCGAGTAGGGATAAGTAAACTTGACAAACGCGCCATTGTGGTAAATGACATCAATTTTACTGGCTAAAACTCCGAACTGCTCCTCGGAAAGCCCCAAAAGTGGTTGAGACAAATCTCCAGCAATTGGGATAATGCGATCGCTGCTGCTTTCATCCCAAATTAAATAGGATTCGAGGCTGCTTTGAATCCGCTTTTTAGCTGATTCTGAATCGGCAGAACGGACTAGGCAATAAATTTCTGCTTGAGTTTGTTGCAAGAGGTCGCGGAGTAAAAAGGCTCCCAAAAAGCCCGTCGCCCCTGTTAAGAGAATGCAAGCCGGTTCAGTTTTTGGCTCGCTCAATGGAGTTGTAGAGCGAATTGCCGGATCTAAAACAACTTCAGCGTTAATATCGAAACTTGCAGTGCGATCGCCCGCTGTGTTGCCCCCTTGTTGGATTTCGATTTTTTCAGCTAAACCAGCTACAGTAGGAGCTTCAAACAAAACGCGCAAAGGCAATTCCACCTGAAAAATTTCTCGCACTTTGGCTAACAACTGAGTAATCAGTAATGAGTGTCCCCCCAAGTCAAAGAAATTGTCGTGAATTCCTACCTTTTGAAGCTTGAGAAGCTGGCTCCAAATTTCGGCAAGAATCTCCTCACCGGGAGTGCGAGGGCCTACAAACGTATCTGTAAAATTGGCTGCTATGGACGGTGCAGGAAGCGCTTGACGGTCTATTTTGCCATTGGGAGTCAGTGGCAGCGCTTTCAGAACCACAAAAGCAGAAGGTATCATGTATTCGGGCAGCTTTTCTTTGAGGAATGAACGCAGGCTTTCAATCAGTTGTGAGTCCTGAATGCTGGGTTTTGATTGAGAAACAATATAGGCGACTAAACGCTGATTTCCCGGTTCATTTTCTTGAAGTAAAACGGCTGCCTCGCGTACAGAGGGATGATGAGACAGCCCCGCCTCAATTTCCCCTAATTCAATGCGGAAACCTCGCAGCTTTACTTGGCGATCGACGCGATCGATAAATTCTATATTTCCGTCTGGCAAATAGCGAGCTAAGTCGCCAGTTTTGTAAAGTCGAGTTTCCGGTTCCTGAGTCAATGACTTGCAAATAAATTTTTCTGCAGTGAGTTCTGGTTGGTTTAGATAGCCGCGAGCCAATCCCGCCCCAGCAATATATAATTCACCGGCTACCCCTACAGGAACTGGCTGCAAGTGCGAATCGAGCAAATAAATCTGCGTGTTGGGTAGCGGGCGACCTAAAGGAACTGTCTGGGAAATGCGATCGCCCTGCATTCGTACCTGATAAGTCAGCACGCCTACAGTTGTTTCTGTCGGCCCGTAATGGTTGAAGATCGAGCAGTCTGGATTGTATTTCTGAATTGTTTCAATTAAATTCCACATCAAAGGCTCACCGCCGAGAATTAATCGCTTTTTCGGTAAAATTTGCGAGGCGTTATCAGCGCTCAACAAAGCTTTTAAGTGAGAGGGAACAATTTTAAGACAATCGATAGAATGTTGCTGAAAATAAGCCGCAATTGCTTGAGGATCTGTTGCGCGTTCTTGAGAGATGATGTGCAGGCATCCACCCGAACACAACGCCGGAAAAATAACGGTGTTTCCCAAGTCTGCGGCGAAGGTAGAAACGGTGGCATAATTTGCACCTGATGGCAGGTTTAATTTTTCCTGAATTCCGTGCAGGTAATTGAGCAGTTGTCGGTGTTCAATGGCGACTCCTTTGGGGGTGCCGGTGGAACCGGAGGTATAGATAATGTAAGCTAAATTTTCACCAGAAGCAGAGACGAAATTAGTAGGAGAAAAAGAGGGAATGTCTGTATCTAAGCACAGGATATATGCCTTAGTTTCAGGCAAACTTTTGATGAGATGCTGTTGGGTTAACAGCACTGGAGTCTGAGCGTTTTGCAGCATCAATGCTAGGCGCTCTTTGGGCATGGCTGGGTCGATCGGTAGGTACGCGCCACCTGCTTTGAGGATGCCTAGAATTCCAGCGATCGCCTCTAAAGAGCGATCGACGCAAATGCCGACAATCACCTCTGGTTTTATCCCTAATTGTTGCAAATAATGGGCGATTTGGTTAGCGCGGGCGTTGAGTTCGCTGTAGGTAATTTGCTGATTTTCACAAACAGCAGCTATCCGGTTCGGCGATCGCTCTGCTTGTTCTTCAAATAGCTGGTGCACGCACTTATCGAGCTGGTAATCTGCTTTTGTGCTGTTGAATTCTACTAATAATTGATTTCGGGCGCGATCGCTCAGCATTTCGAGCTTGCCGATCGCGGTTTGTGGGTTGCTGGCTACACTTTGCACCAAGGCGTAAAATTGCTCTGCCAAGCACTGGATACTGTTGTCTGCCAGGAAGATAGGATCGTAATGAAACTCAGCGGCGATCGAGTCATTTTGGCGGTGGCAAGAGAGTTTAACTTTGAAGCGATCGCAGCACGCATACTGCTTGTAAATCGAAAAAAATACGCCACTAGCCGAATGCTTTTCGAGCTGTTCCTCAAACTCGAAACCAAATGGAAAGCCGGAAGAGTTGCCTAGATATTCGTGGGAGAAATATTCTTGATACTTGTATGCTTGGCGTTCTTCCTGCTGAATTTGCTGCAAGCTTTCCGCGAAGGAAAAGTTTTCTGTTAGTTGGCTCGACAGCGGTAAAAATTTGGCAAACAGCCCAAGCGCTGGCTCTAGTTCTTCGTATTTTCGACCGTCGAATGCCACGCCAACAGCGAGCTCTGATTGGCCAATCAGCCGCCAGAGCAAAATTTTCCAGCAAGCGAGCAAGAATGTAGAAAGTGAGGTGTTGTACTCGCGGGCGAGATATTCCACTTGAACCAGCAAAGCTAACTCTAATTTGACCTCAAAAGATTGGGGAGTAAATTGAGCTGGCGCGTTAATTAATCTATTTTCAAACGGCAACCTTAAACTCGCTAGCGCTGAATAATTATGCCCAGTCCAGTATTCTTTGCCCTCCGCCGCTTCCTCATCTTCGAGCAATTCATTTTGCCATTCGGAAAATTGAATGTATTGCACAACTTCATCGGTAATTTCTTGACCGTGAAGGCAGGCGGCATAGCACTGGCTGATTTCTTGAACCAGATTTTTTAGTGTGCGACTATCGGCGCACAGTGTGGGCAAACTGACCAGTAAAATATGCCTCTCAGATGAAAGTGTAATTAAAGACAAGTGCCAAACAGGATTGCGATCGAAGTTGAATAAAGCGCTCTTTTCTTGCTGAAAAATTTCTTCAAGCTTGGCTTCTTGCTCCTGGGGATTTACTTCACTTAAGTTAATCCAGTTCCACGAAACCGAGCTATGTTCTGAGATAACTTGTATAGGAATTTTTAGCCCTGCCTTTCGCTGAAAGCTTGTGCGGATAATTTCGTGGAGATCGCTAACTTTTTCTAAAGCTTTCTTTAGGTGATAGGTTTGAAGAATTCCCTCGATCAAAATAGCGGATTGAATGCGATAAGCAGGGCTGTCTTGCTGCAACAGCCACAGATATTTTTGCTGGGGTGAAAGCCGAAATCCATTAATTGTTTGCATTGTTCCTCTTTATCAAAGCACTACTTTATTGTCTTACTTTTGCCTGGAAGAGATGAGAGGGAATTAAATTCCTGATTCAGGAATCATTTCGCCCATCGCTACAACAATTTTTCGCGAACCGATAAATGGATTGCGACTGTGAGCGGCAAGCATATTATCTAGCATTAAGATGTCTCCTGCTTGCCAGGGAAAACTAACAGCAGCTTGCGCGTACACTGCCTGAATTTCTGCCATTACCGAGTCTTCAATAGGAGTGCCGTCACCGTAATAAACATTGCGGGGGAGGTTCTCTTCTCCAAAAACCGAGAGCAAGGAAGCGCGGGTTGCGGCATCTAAGCAGGAAATGTGGTGCAAGGGAAGTTGATTGAAAAATACCATCTCTTTGGTTTTTGGGTGCTTGGCAATTGCGGGGCGAATTTTGCGAGTTCTCAAATTATTTCCTGCTTTCCACTCAAATTCCATCCCAGCTTGCCGGCAATATTCCTCAACTACGGATTTGTCTTCTGTTTGGAAAAAATCTTTCCAGCTTACATCGAGTCCGTCTGTGTAGTTACGAACGTACATAATTTGCTTTTGGGCAAATTTTTCTCTGAGTTTCGGGTCTAGCAACTGGTAAACTTTCCGACAATCAACTATCGGCGTTTCTCCGCCTTGTTGCGCTGGCTGAACGCAGAAAAACCAGATTTTCATCGGCCAGCGGTGCAGGTGCGAACTCTCGCTGTGAAATAAGATAGCTTTATCTGCTGGGTAAGGAGTTGAACCGTAAACTTTTCCGCTAACTCCTTCGCGTGGCAAATCCCCGTACTCCTCAAATAATTCAGAACAAATTGAGAGTGCAAACTCCTCGAATGCGGCAACCACAGGGCCGATGAACCCTCGAAAAAGAATCCCTCCATGCTGTAGCAATTTTGCCTCTATAAATTCGCGGTTATTTTTCGCCCAGTCTGCGAGATCGACATCGGCTACTGCTGGTTTTGCGACTAAAGGAAAGAGTTCGTCGGGGTGCAGGTACTCGGTTTTTATCAATTCGCCTTGCGGCAAAGCCACTGGCTTCGGCTTGACGCTTTTGAACTTACTAAAATTGCTTTTTTCACGCTTTAATTCTTGCATGGCTTGTTTCTGCTTCTGGGCTTCAGTTAGAATTTCTAAAGTGTTTAAACGGCTGTCAGGCTGCGCCACAATGCTGCCGAGGAGGGTTTCAAAGCGATTTGAAATTTGAGTGATCGTCTCTCTGTCAAATAGGTCGGAATTATACTTCCAACTGCCGACAATTCCTGTGTCTGTTTCCGACACAAATAGCGCCAAATCAAATTTAGCGGTACCGCTATCAATTGCAACCGGCATTAAAGTTAAACCGGCCATTTCTAAATTCGGCATGGGCGCATTTTGCATGACGAATAAAACTTGAAATAGCGGTGTCTGACTCAGGGTGCGATCGGGACGCAGTTCTTCTACCAGTTTGTCGAAGGGCAAATCTTGGTGAGTGTAAGCTTTTAATGTCACTTCGCGCACGCGATCGAGCAGTTGGCGAAATGTAGGATTGCCGCGCATATCGGTTCGCAAGACGAGGATATTGACAAAGAAACCAATTAAAGCTTCTGTCTCAACTTGTGTGCGGTTTGCCAGGTCAGTACCGACGACAATATCTTCTTGATTTGTGTAGCGATAAAGCAGGGTTTGAAGTGCTGCCAACAAGGTCATAAATAAGGTGACATTGTGTTGCCTATTGAGTGCGTTTAGCGCTTGTGAAACTTGCCAATCAAGCTGGAATTCTTGAATCTCAGCTCGATCGCTAGAAACAGCAGAACGCGGTTGTTTTGCTGGCAATTGCAGCGGCGGCAAAATTTGACCCAACTGCTGCTTCCAGTCAGCGAGTTTTGCTTCCAGAACTTCGCCTTGCAGCCAGTTTATTTGCCAAACAGCATAGTCTGCGTACTGTACAGAAAGTTGGGGTAGGGGAGAAGGTTTGCCACTGCAGAAAGCTTCATAAAGCGCCGCCACTTCCCGCACGAGTACCCCCATCGACCAGCCATCAGCTACGATGTGGTGTACTGTCACTAATAGCAGGTATTCTGTCTCGTCAAGATGTAACAATGTGACGCGCAGTAACGGCCATTTTGTTAGGTCAAAAGGCTGGCGCGCTTCTTCAGCGGCGAGTCGCATTGCCTCGGCTTCTCGTTCCGCTTGCGATAACTCTCTTAAGTTTACGATCGGCAATGTGAAATTAAAAGATGAAATAATAACCTGAGCGGGTCGTCCTTCCACGGAATTAAAAGTTGTCCGCAATGCTTCGTGTCGCTTGATAATCTCCTGAAAAGTTTGCTCTAGAACCGCTACATTGAGCGCCCCCTTCAAGCGCACGGCTGCTGGGATATTATAGGCAGGATTCCCCGGCTGCAATTGGTCGAGAAACCACAGTCGTTGTTGTGCAAAAGAAAGGGGTAATTCTTCCTGCCTTGACGCACGCTTGATGGGGGGTGCTTTCAGTTTTTGCGAGGCGCGATATTGCAAGAGGCTTTCGGTGACAGTTGCGACGGTAGGGGATTCAAAAAGAGAGCGCAAGGGTACTTCAACTTGAAAAGCTTCTCGCAGGCGAGAAATCGCCTGAGTAGCTAGCAAGGAATGACCTCCCAATTCAAAGAAGTTATCGTGAATTCCAACGCGCTCTAAACCGAGAACTTCCGCCCAAATTTCTGCTATTAATTGCTCGTCGGGAGTTCGAGGGCAGGTAAAATTGCTCTCGAATTCTGCTGTGTTTGTGTCAGGTGCTTTTAGCGATCGCCGATCGATTTTTCCGTTAGGCGTTAAAGGCATTGCTTCCAGCAGCACAAACGCTGACGGCATCATGTACTGCGGCAGTTTTTGTTTGAGAAAGACGCGCAAGTGATTAATAAATTCTGAATGCGTAGGATCGGTGTCCCCGTGTCCGCCCGGGAGTTGTGAGTTAGCAACGATATAAGCTACTAAACGCTTGTCGCCCGGATTGTCCTCTCGAACCAGTGCGATCGCTTCTCGCACGGCTGGGTATTGGCTGAGTACCGCTTCAATTTCGCCTAATTCGATGCGAAATCCGCGAACTTTCACCTGGTTGTCGCTGCGCCCCATAAATTCAATGTTTCCATCTGGGAGATAGCGAGCCAAGTCCCCGGTTTTATAGAGGTGTTCGGAAAGAATCTCTGATGAAGAATTAAGGATGAATGAAGCATGAATTGGGTTCTCTGCAAAGGGGTTAGGAATAAACTTCTCTGCGGTCAGTTCCGGTCGGTTTAGGTAGCCTCTAGATAAGCCTGCACCGCCGATGTGCAGTTCGCCAAATACGCCAATGGGAACCGGCATTAAATAGCGGTCTAATATGAAAATTTGAGTGTTAGCGATCGGGCGACCGATGGAAACTGATTCATCTTTGCGATCGACCTGATAGAGAGTAGACCAGATAGTGGTTTCTGTAGGGCCGTATAAATTCCACACAGAAGCGCCGCGCAAAAGCAACTGATTCGCGAGGTGTCGGGGTAAAGCTTCTCCCCCGCACAGTATTTTTAATTGATTGTTTCCCTGCCATCCTGCTGCTAAAAGCATTTTCCAACTGGCTGGAGTAGCTTGCATGACTGTCGCGCCAGAATTTGTTAATGTTTCTAAAAGCTTTTCGCCGTTAGATGCCACTTCTCGGCTGGCTACAACAACGCGAGAACCTGTTGTAATAGGCAGGAACAGTTCCAGTGCTGCAATGTCAAAAGATAAGGATGTTACTGCTAGCCAAACATCTCGATCTGCGATCGCCAGTTGTTGGCGCATAGAACTCAAGAAGTTAACGACAGAGGCGTGGGAAATTTGCACTCCTTTGGGTTTACCTGTTGAGCCTGAAGTATAGATCACATAGGCTAAATTGGACGAATTTTGTAAACCCACGACTGGCTCGTCGCAGCTCGATATGCCTTCCCCATCTGCATCCAGAAACACGAGGGAGGCGCTATTTTTGGGCAGGGTTTCTAATAGCTTTTTCTGAGTGAGTAACACTGAAATTTTCGCGTCTTCCAGCATGAATCCCAGGCGCTCTGGTGGATACGCTGGATCGAGGGGAACATAAGCGCCACCGGCTTTGAGAATGCCGAGAAGCCCTACCATCATTTCTAGGGAACGCTCGACATAAATTCCCACGAAAACTTCTGGGTTGACACCGATTTTTTGCAAGTAACTTGCGAGGTTATTTGCTTTTTTGTTCAGTTCTCGGTAAGTCAGATATTCATTTTCAAAGACGACAGCGATCGCATCCGGCGTCCGCTCTGTCTGCGCTTCAAATAAGCCGTGTACGCACTGATTTTTCGGAAGTTCCGATTTAGTATTGTTCCACTCGAACAGCAGTTGCTGCTGTTCAGGTTTCGTCAATATTGGCAAATTTGAAATGCGCTGTTCGGGATTGGCAGCTATACTTTCTAGTAAGGTTAGAAAATGTCCGGCTATCCGTCGTGCAGTGCTAGCGTCAAACAAATCTTCGCTATACTCAAGAGTTGCATTAATACCCTCTAATCCTTCCTCCAGGTCAAGCGCTAAATCAAATCTTGCCGTTTTTCGTTCTATTTCCAAACTGCTCAACGTCACTCCTGGCAATTTTATCTGCGACGTCCGAACATTTCGCAGAGAAAACAACACCTGAAATAGCGGATTATGACTTAAATCTCGTTCGTGGTGTAGGATTTCTACCAGTTTATCGAAGGGCAAATCCTGGTGGTTATACGCGCCGAGAGCTACTTCTCGCACGCGAGCCAGTAACTCTTTAAAAGTTGGGTTGTTCGACAGATTGGTTCGGAAAACTAAAGTGTTAGCAAATAAGCCAATTAATTCCTCGATTTCGCGTCGGTTGCGGTTAGCAATGGGCGAGCCGACTAAAATATCTTCTTGCCCGGTGTAGCGATAAAGCAATGTTTTAAACGCTGCCAGTAGGGTCATAAATAAAGTAGCTTTTTCCCGCTGGCTCAATTGGACGATTTCCTCTGCGATTGCCTTGGGAATAGTAAATTTATGCACCGCACCTCGGAAGCTTTGTATTGCCGAGCGGGGGCGATCGGTTGGCAAATTTAGTACAGGGAGATTGCCTCCGAGCTGTTTTTTCCAGTAAGCAAGCTGCGTCTCTAAAACTTCTCCCTGCAACCACTGGCGCTGCCAACTTGCAAAGTCTGCGTACTGTACCGACAGTTCGGGAAGGGGAGAAGGTTTGCCAGTGCAAAAGGCTTGATAAAACGTGGCGAGTTCCTGGATGAATATTCCCATTGACCAGGCATCGAAAATGATGTGGTGCGTACTCAATAGCAGCACCCAGTTTGAATCGCTCAATTGCAGCAATTTGGCACGTAATAAGGGTGCTTGTGACAAATCGAAAGCAAGCTTTGCTTCTGCGGCGATCAACCGTTCAACTTCGCGAGATCGTTCAGTTTCAGGAAGACCTCGCAAATCTATTTCTAAAATTTTCAATTCCAGATTTGAAGCGATCGCCTGAACGGGTTGCCCGTCTATTGTCTTAAAAGCCGTTCGCAAAACTTCATGACGCTTGACAAGTTCGTTGAGACTGCGATCGAGAGATCTCGCGTCGAGTGTTCCCGTCAAACGCACGCCGACGAGGGTGTGATAGGTAAAGTTGCCTGGAGTTAGTTGCTCAAAAAACCACAACCGCTGTTGAGCAAACGACAGAGGAAAAGTGTTAGACTCTCGACTTTGAGGCAGAATTTTTTCGAGCGAAACGTTTTCTTTTTTATGGTTGAGCCGCTGCAACAGCAACTCGCGCTTTTGGGGAGAAAGAGCCGCGATGCGTTCGATTAAATCACTCATTTGCTGACTCCTTGTTGGGCGAGAATTTCCTGTATTTGTGCTTCTGACAGTTGATCGAGGTCTGCTAAAACTTGAGCGAGCATTTCACTGTCTGTTTGTTCGGCTTGCTTTTGCGCGATCGCTACAGCAAAATCGGCGACAGTCGCAGACTCAAATAAACGGTGCAAAGGCAACTCGACCTGAAATGCTTGGCGCACTCTGGAAATTACTTGAGTTGCTAATAGGGAATGCCCTCCTAATTCAAAAAAGTTGTCGTAAATGCCGACTTTTTCAATTTTGAGAACTTCAGCCCAGATAGCGGCTAAAACTTCCTCGATATTTGTGCGAGGCGCGACAAAGTTTCCTGCCAACTCCGGTCGCATTTCGTCAGGTGCGGGCAGCGCTCGTCGGTCTACTTTTCCGTTAGAAGTTAAAGGAAAACTTTTGAGTATCACAAAAGTAGAAGGCACCATGTACTCCGGCAATTTTGACATTAAAAAATTGCGAATTTCCTTGTGGGTAGGTGCTTGTTTATGCTCGGAAATCAAATAAGCCACGAGGCGCTTTTGTGCCATCTCGTCTTCTGGCGCCACAACTACAGCCTGCGCGATATCTGGATGTTGCCCCAGCACCGCCTCGATTTCTCCTAATTCAATGCGGAAACCGCGAATTTTTACTTGGCCGTCAATTCGCCCGATAAATTCGATGTTTCCGTCTGGCAAATAGCGAGCCAAGTCGCCGGTTTTGTACAGTCGCGTCTTTGCTTGCGTGTCAAATGGATTGGGAATAAATTTTTCTGCGGTTAATTCAGGGCGGTTAAGATATCCGCGTCCCAAATTATCACCGCCGATGTACAGTTCACCAGGTACGCCGATCGGCACCGGCTGCAAGTAAGAATCCAAGATATAAATCTGAGTATTGGCAATCGGAATACCGAGTGGAACTGTGTCAAAATCGCACCCAATTTTATCAAATTCGACTTGATAAGTCAGGACACCTACTGTTGTTTCTGTTGGGCCGTAGTGATTGAATACTGAGCAACTGGGAGCAAGATTGCGAAGTGTTTTAATTAAGCTCCAGTTAGTAGATTCACCTCCTAAAATAAGCCGTTTACCAGGCAAAATTGATTTGGGTTGAGAGGAATTTAAAAGGGCGGCTAGGTGAGAGGGAACTATTTTGAGGCAGTCGATGGGATTGCGGCAGAAATATTCAGCCAGTGCCTCTGGATCGGTGGCGCGTTCTTGGGAGATAATATGCAGGCAACCGCCGAAACAAAGGGCGGGGAAAATTGCTGTGTTTCCTAAGTCGGCGGCGAAGGTGGAAACGGTAGCAAAACTGGCACCGGCTGGTAGGTTTAATTTTTCCTGAATGCTGTGCAGGTAATTGAGCAGTTGCCGGTGTTCGATCGCGACTCCCTTGGGCGTGCCAGTGGAACCGGAAGTATAGATGACGTAAGCTAAATTGTCAGAAGAGGCGCGAGCGGTGTAAGATGCAGAAACAGTGGGAATGTCTGTATCGATGCAAACAATATTTGCCTGAGTTTTCGGCAAGCTTTCGATGAGCCGCTGTTGTACGAGCAAAACCTTCACCTGAGCGTCTTCTAGCATTAGCGCTTTGCGCTCTATTGGGGTCGTTGGATCGATGGGTAAATAGGCACCACCGGCTTTGAGTACGCCCAGCATTCCTACGATTGTTTCTAAGGAGCGATCGAGGCAAATGCCAACAACGACCTCTGGTTCAACTCCCAAGTTTTGCAGGTGATGGGCGAGTTGATTGGCGCGATCGTTGAGTTCTCGGTAGGTGATTTGTTCACTTTCAAAGACGACGGCAATGTTGTCTGGGTTGCGTTCTGCTTGTTCTTCAAAAAGCTGATGAACGCATTTATTTTTAGGGTAATCTTTTTGAGTTTGGTTAAAGTCAATGAGAAGTTGCAGCCGATCGCGATCGCTCAGTATGTCTACCTGACTGATAGCGACTTCTGGATTTTTGACTATGCTTTCTAAGAGCGCCTGAAAGTGTTCTGACAAGCGCTTTATATCTGCCGCACCAAATAAAGCGGAATCGTAGTGAAATTCAGCGCTTATGGAATTGCACAGGCGAAGGCAGGAGAGCTTAAGTTTGAATGGCTCTAGGCAGGCATCTTGCCGAACAAGGGAAAATGAAACGTCTGAATTATCATAGTTCTTAGGCTCTGCTTGGAACTCAAAGCAGACGGGCCAAAAGCTGCTGCTTTTTTCGTTTTCTAGGATTTCTTCCCAGCTAAAATATTCTTGCCAGTTGTACATCTCGTTGAGATTAAGCTCAACTTGCTGCCTCGCTTGTGAGAAATTTAACTCGTCTTGCACTGGGCATCGTAGGGGTAAGTATTTGCACAGCAGCCCCAGAGAGTGTTCTAATTCTTCATATTTTCTGCCGTCAATCGCTACGCCGATTATCGGGTTTGGCTCTCTGGTAAGCCGCCAAATGAGAATTTGCCAGCAAGTCAGCAGGAAGGCAGAAATATCGCTTTTGTGCTTTGGGGCGATCGCTTCCAGGCTGTTCAACAAATCACCCCGAATTTCCACCCTTTCTACTAGCGGCTTAAATTCCGCTTCTGAATTCTTCTTTTCCCAAGGAAGCGTTAATAAATCCAAAGATTCAATGTTCAGCTTTCGCCAGTATTCTTGGCCGATTGCCGTTTCTTCTGATTCGAGTAACTCATTTTGCCACTCAGCAATATCGGCATATTGCATTGGCTCATCGGCTGGTTCTTCTTGGCACGTATAAGCTGAGTAGGAAAGACTGAGTTCGCGGGTAAAATTTTTCAGGGTGACGCTATCTGCAATTAAGGCAGAGAAGTTCGCCAGCAATTGGTGCTTGTCTTGGGCGAGAGTGACTAAAGAGATGTGCCAAAGTGGGCCGTGTTCAAAATCAAAAGGAAGCAGACTTAATTGCTGAAAAAGCGCTGCGATTTTAGCTTCTTGTTCTTCTGGAGACAAACCGCTGAGATTGTGTTCCGAGATAGGAACTTCACCAGTGCTGGCGATCGCTTGCAGGGGTAGTGTCATCCCAGGCAAGCAGTGAAAGCTAGTACGCAGGATTTCGTGCCGATTTACGACATTTTGCAGCGCACTTTTAAGAATCTCTTTATCGAGGTTTCCGGTAATTAAAATTGCACCTCGAACGCGATAAGTCTGTTGGCTTTTATTTTGCTGTAACCCCCACAGATGCCGTTGCTGTGGAGAGAGTCTAAACCCTTCGATTGTTTCGTTTTGCATTTCTAAAGTTCCTTTAATAAGCCTAAATATCTTGACAGCTAAACGCTTCTGCCATACCGACAACAACCCGACGCGAACCAGAAAATGGCGTGCGTCCGTGCGCGGCTAGCATATTATCTAACAGCAAGACATCTCCTTCTTCCCAAGGGAAAACAATCGTTTCTTGCTGATAGCAGCGACGAATTTCGTCTAATATAAAATCTTCAATGGGCGAGCCATCGCCGTAATAAGCATTGCGGGGTAAATCTTCCTCTTTAAAAGAAGTTAAAAGCTCTTTGCGAACGGCGGGTTCAAGATTGGAAACGTGGAAGAGGTGAGCTTGATTAAACCACACCATTTCCTGCGTGTGTGGGTGTTCAGCGACAGCTTGACATATTTGCCGAGTTCTCAAGCGATCACCATTTTTCCATTCTAACTCTATTCCCGCTTTTTGGCAATACTCTTCTACCTCAATTTTGCTATCAGTATTGAAGACATTTTGCCAGGGTAAATCTACGCCACCGCCGTAATTTCGCACATACATAACCTTTTTTTGGGCAAAGTTTTCTCTAATATTTGAATCCAGGCTTTCAAACACTTTGCGGCTGTTAGCGATCGGAGTTTCTCCTCCCTTTTCGGCTTTCTTGACGCAGAAAAAGGCGATTTTGAGCGGCCAATTTCGAGAATAAGCCATTTCATTGTGCAGTGGGATGAATTGCTCGGCAGGATACTCGGTGGAAGTGTAGATATTTCCGCTCACCTGACTGCGCGGAGTTGAGCGAAAAGAATATTCCAACAAGTCGCCAGCAAGAGTTTGAATAAACTGCTCGAAACCCTTCACTCCGCCGACTTCAAAGCCTCGAAAAAGTATTCCTCCATGCTTCCATAACTGCGTTTCAATTGATGAGCGATTGTTCTGTGCCCAACCCGCGAGATTTAATTTTTCTACTGTTGGCTGAACAACGAGAGGTAGAAGGTTTTCGGGCTGGAGGTAGGCGGTTTTGACTAATTCCTCTGAGGACAGGCTGACGGCTTTGCGCCTAACTGATCCTAACTTTTGGGAATTGAGATTCTTTGTTTCTGTATTTGTCATAACTTTTGCTTTGGTGAAATTCTTGCGATTTTTCCCGAAAAAACCTGAGAGATTGAGCCATCATTTTAAACTTTTCATAACTTTGCGTTTAGCCATTTTTAATTTTTGAATCCCCGAAAGATGAATTTGTTTTTCCTGCTCGATTTGGTGCTGCCTTTCTGCTTCGGCAAGAATTTCTGCCAAGTCGTCGATCCTGATATCTGGCTGGATGACTACCTGGTTGAGGAGGATTTGAAAACCTCTCACCATTCGGGCAACAGTCGCAGCCTCAAATAAGTCTGTTTTGTAGTCAAATAAGCCTTGAATTCCTTCTGAACTCTCCCAGAGAGTGAGGCTTAAGTCGTGTCTCGACATACCGACATCGAATTCCAGAATGCTCAAGGTCAAACCAGCTAACTCCAGGGGTGGCATGGGTGCATTCTGGAGTACAAACCACACTTGAAATAGCGGGTTATAGCTGAGATTTCGCTCTGTCTCCAATTCCACGACGAGCTTTTCAAAAGGGACATCGGGGTGAGCGTAAGCTGCTAACGCTACCTCGCGTGTTCGACCGAGTAGTTCGTGGAAAGTTGGATTACCTGCCGTGTCAATTCGCAGCACTAAAGTATTGACAAAAAATCCAATTAGTTCCTCTAATTCAAGGCGGTTGCGATTGGCGATTGGAGAGCCAATAGCGAGGTTATCCTGCTTTATCTGGCAGTATAGCAAGGATTGAAATACTGCGAACAATGTCATAAATAGGGTGACATCTTGTTGCTGGGCGAGCGTTTTTAGTCTTTCAGTTAAAGAAGCAGAAATCACAAAAGATTGCTGCGATCCTCGGAAACTTTGCACGGGAGAGCGCTGCTTATCTGTTGACAGCACAGCTAAACCGCCTCCCAATTGCTGTTTCCAATAAGCGAGCTGTTTTTCTAATTTCTCTCCGTGCAAATGCTGCCGCTGCCAACTAGCGAAGTCGGCATACTGCACGGGAAGTTCAGGCAGCCCAGAGGGTTTGTCAGTGGAAAAAGCTTCATAAAGTGCGGCTACTTCTCGCACCAATACCCCCATAGACCAACCATCAGAAATAATGTGGTGTATCGTCAGCAGCAACACATATTCTGCCGGACTAAGTTGCAGCAGAGTGCCCCGCAGTAAGGGCGATCGCGTTAAGTCAAAGGGACGTTGGGCTTCTTCAAGAGTACGCTGCTTAATTTCAGCTTGCTGCTCAGTTTCTGGTAAATGTTGCAAGTTTACCACCGACAAAGCGAAATCCAAGGAAGGAGAAATCAGTTGAACAGGTTCCCCGTCCACTTCTGCAAAAGCAGTCCGTAAAACTTCGTGACGCCTGACAATTGCATTGAGTGTTTGTTGCAGTGCTGACAAATTTAATTGCCCTTGCAAACGCACAGCAGTAGGAATGTTGTAGGCAGGGTTTTCGGGAGACAATCGATCGAGAAACCACAGCCGTTGCTGGGCAAAAGAAAGGGGAGCCGAATTTTGCTGCGATCGCCTGGGAATGCGCTGAGATTGCTCAGCCTGTGCTGCGTCTTTGCTTAATGCTTTGAGGAGGAGCGATCGCTTCTGGGGCGAGAGGTTTTTCAGCCGTTCTGAACGATTAGTAGACATCATGATTCACTTCCTCGCAGTAATCGCTGTTTGTGATAGTTAAGGAAAGCTTTGCTGCTATTTTTAGCTGGTCGTTTAAAACAAAGTTGATATCTGCTTCAGTGGTGAGGGGGTTGGCAAGGACGACTCGAAAAGCAACAATGGGAATGGTTTTGCCATAACAGGTGTTTTGCAAGGTTGTTCGCGAGACGAAGGTGTGACCGGCTTGCCGCTGGGCCTCCTGAAGGCGCTCGTTAAATTCATTAATGAAGTGGTTGTCTGCTTCGGTTAGTTGTTTTTTGGCTGCTTGTTCCCTGAATGTTTCTGGAATGTAGCGGTATAAAAGAATATTAATTTCTGGTTCTAGCAGCAATTCAAATGCTGGATTTTCGCGAAGTAAATTAGCCAAGTGCTGCGTTTTATGGATGCCTGAATCTATCAAAAACTCATAGCCTTGATAACCGATGATATTCAAGGCGGCTTGCAAGAACAAACTCGCACCCGATCGAGAGCCTTCGAGAGAGCGCTTGCCTAGATCGATCGAGTCTTTTCGCACCGTGTAGGGCGCGTTTTTTTCAATAACTTTGGCGGTTTGGGGATTGCGGAATAAAACCATGCCGATTCCCATTGGCAAATACATTTGTTTGTGTCCATCTATGGTGACGGAATCTGCTAGTTCAATGCCTGCCAATTTGTGCCGGTGACGTTCGGAAAAAAGCACGGGGCCGCCCCACGCGGCATCGACGTGAAAGTGAGCGTTTGCTTTTTGCGCGATCGCGGCTATTTCTGGAAGCGGATCGATACTTCCCGAATCGGTGCTGCCTGCAATACCGATAATTGCCAGAATGTGCAGATTGCGATCGCGACATTCGACTACAGTTTGGCGCAGCGCTGCCAAATCCATGCGGTGATTGGAATCGGTGGGGATTTTTAGGAGATTGCGATCGCCAATGCCTAATAAACCGGCAGCCTTTTCAAAAGAATAGTGCATCAAATTGGAGCCGATTATCACCATTCCTTTGTAGCCGTAAAACTCTAAAGCTGCGTACAAGCCTTCTTTTTCAATGCCACCAAAGTCATTTTTTGGGCCTAAAGAAGCGTTGCGAGCGCACCACAAAGCGGTGATATTAGCTAGGGTGCCACCCGTTGTCATGATACCGAGCGTGCTGTCACTTTTTTGAATGTGCTGGTTATAAAAATCCTCAGAAAAATCGTAAATTAATCGGTGCATCATTGCCAAAGTCTGGCGCTCGCAGGGGCTTAAAACTTTGGCAGTTTCCATCTTGACTAAATTTTGATTCATCGCGGTTAACAGCTTCGCGATCGGGCGCACAAAATAGGGAAGTGCGCTCGTCATGTGACCGATATATCGGGGGGAAGATGTGTGGATGGAATGAGCAACAAGGGTTTGGGTCAAATCATCGATATAATTCCCAACATCTGTAGGAAGGGCGGGAATTTTGTTTTCCTTAAACTGCTGAATAATTAACTCTAAGTCAATATCTGTACTAGCGGTTTTTGCGTACAAAAAGTCTTGAACTAGGGCAGAAATTCGCTCCTCCATTGCTTCTTCTGCCAAAAATGACTTTTCTGAGGCACTGAATAGCTCCATTAACTTTTCTTCAAGTGGGGTAACAGAGGCTTTTAATTGCTCCATTATATCTTGAGAATTTTGGGGTTTTACTGTTTGTTGAATCATCCCGAATTACTCCTGTTAAATTGCTTTTTTTCATCTCCTTTTCCCCACCGAAGCCTTAAGGGAAAAAGAGCTCTTTGTGTTTTTTCGCCACCAGACATTTACTCAGTCAGCATCACAGTTGGTGCTGACTCTCCCTCACTCTTTTCTAAAAAATCGAGCAATTTATCTATCTGGTTAGCATCGGCCTTTGCCAGAATTTCTTCCTCGATTAGTTCAGCTAAATTCTGAATGGTGGGAGCGGCAAAAAAATCGCACATCGCTAACTCTACCCCAAAGCACGATCGCACTCGCAATATTAACTGTGTTACCATCAGAGAGTGACCGCCGAGGTCAAAAAAGTTTTGGTTAGTTCCTACTTTTTCTAGCCCTAAAAGAGCAGTCCAAATCTCAGCAATTTCTTCCTCTGTGGGCGTTTGTGGCTCAGTGAAGGCTGTTTCATCAGAAACGTAATCGCACTTTTGAGATAAGGCGAGGCGGTCAATTTTTCCGTTGGGCGTTAGTGGCAACGCATCTAATAGCACAAAAGCTGAAGGCACCATGTAATCGGCCAGTTTGTGCTTCAAGAATGAACGCAGTTCGGAAATTAGTTCTGGGTGCTGATTTCTCAACCCTGAGTTAGGAACTAGGTAAGCGACTAGGCGTTGACTGCCCGGTGCATTTTCCTGAAGCAAAACAGCAGCGGTGGACACAGAAGAATGTTGAGAAAGCGCTGCCTCTATTTCTCCGAGTTCGATGCGGAAACCGCGAATTTTTACTTGGCAATCGCCACGGCCCAGAAATTCTATATTACCATCCGGCAGGTAACAACCGATATCGCCTGTTTTGAACAAAACTTTTTGATGACAATTACCGAGAAAATCTAATTTTTCTTGCCCAAACTGGTTAGAAATAAATTTTTCCGAGGTTAAGTCGGGGCGGTTTAAGTAGCCCTGTGCCAATCCATCGCCGCCGACGTAAATCTCGCCGGGAATTCCTATGGGAACGGGTTGCAAATTGCGATCGAGCAGATAAATTTGCGTGTTGGCGATCGGGCGACCGATTGGAACTTTCTCGACACAGTGAGTTGCATCGTACCACGTCACGTCCGCAGCTACTTCCGAAGAGCCATAAAGATTGATTAATACCCGCTGGGGCATCTGCTCTCGAAATTGCTGGCAAAGTTCCAGCGGCAGAGTTTCTCCGCTGCAAATCCAATACTTTAATTGAGGCAAACGCCTGTCTAAATCAGGGAAGGAATCTAAGATAGCGCGCAACAAAGAAGGAACCAGCACCAGTCTGGTTACATTTTGCTTTGATAAGGTTTGAAGGAATTGGTTAATATCTTTGACGGCTCGATCGCGAATAATGACAGTGGGCAACCCATGCAGCAAAGGAGCAAAGATTTCCCAAACCGAATCGACAAAATTTAAGGACGTTTTTTGACAGCAAATATCTGCTTCGATAAAAGGGTAGGGGTTCCAAAAACAGCGATTGACTGTGCCTCGGTGGGTGCCGAGTACGCCTTTGGGAGTACCTGTCGAGCCGGAAGTGTAGAGGACGTAAGCGAGGTTTTCGGCTGGCACTTTAACAGCGGGGTTGCGATCGCTCTCGCGGGAAATTTCCTGCCATTCGGCGTCGATACAGACGACTTTAGCGCTGTGTTCGGGGAGGGTTTCTAGGAGGTTTTTTTGAGTCAAAAGCACCGGAACTTTTGCGTCGGCCAGCATGAAGGATCGGCGTTCTTGGGGATAAGCTGGATCGAGAGGAACGTAAGCGGCACCAACTTTTAAAATGCCCAAAATGGCCACCAGCACGGACAGCGATCGCTCTAAACAAATTCCCACCAAAACTTCGGGTTTTACACCTAAAGATTGCAGGTAATGTGCGATTTGGTTGGCTTTGGCATTCAATTCTCGGTAAGTCAATTGTTCATTTTCGCAAATAGCAGCTACTGCATCTGGGGTTCGCTCTGTTTGCGCTGCAAATAATTCGTGAATTGAGGAATTTTTGGGATAATCCGCTTGGGTGTCGTTCCACTGGACAAGTAATTGCTGGCGTTCGGCGGCGCTCAATAGGGGCAATTCTGACAGTTTCCGCTCAGGATTGGCAGCCATTCCTTCCAGTAAAGTTTGCAGGTGTCCCAGCATTCGCGCTATCGCACTGTCCTCAAAGTAGCTACGATCGAAAATAATTTTCAGCGTCAATTCCGCACCGGGCATCGCCATCACCGTTAGAGGATAATTCGTTGTTTCCAAGGAGCGAATATTCTCTACTTTTAAGTTGTGAATCTTCTCCTGCAAAGAAGCATCCACAGGATAATTTTCAAAAACGACCAAACTCTCAAATAAAGGTAAACTCCGAGGAACTTCGCTCCACCCCTGCACCTCAATGAGGGGGCTGTACTCATACTGCCGCGCCTCAACTTGTTGCGCTTGGAGTTGTTTTAAGCAGGATAAAATAACATCCTGTGGGTTAATTTTTACGCGCACTGGCAGAGGATTTACAAACAGCCCCACTACCGATTCAGCACCCATTAAATCTGGGGGTCGCCCGGAGACAACCGTACCAAAAACCACATCTTCCTCGCCGCTATATCGGCTCAAAAGTAGCGCCCAAGCTGCCTGTACGAGGGTATTTAATGTTAGCTGATGCTGGCGCGCTAAGGATTGCAGTGTGGCCGTGGCTGTTGCAGAAAATATCACCTGCTGTTCGCCACTACTTTCTAAACGGTTTCCCGCGACAATATTGCATCGGGCGATCGCAGTTGGAGCTGCAAAACCTTTGAGAGTTTGCCGCCAAAATGACTCAGCCGCAGATAAATCTTGCTGGTGCAGCCACGCGATGTAATCCCGATAAGGGCGAGGGCGTTTGAGGTGCAGTTCCTCGCCCTGGGAGAATGCTTGATAAAATGCAAAAACTTCCTCAAGAACGATCGCCAGCGACCACCCATCTAAAATTAAGTGGTGGTGGCTCAAAATAAACTGAAAAGTATCTGTTTCTAACTGCGCCAGTGCAATGCGAATTAAGGGAGCTGATGTCAAGTCAAAGCCCTGAGATTGATCGGCTTTTAGGAACGTTTCTAGCTGCTGTTGTTGTTCGGAGACCGAGAGCGATCGCCAGTCCATCTGCTGCCAAGATAATGCAGCCTGCTTACGCACCGCTTGCACGGGTTCTTTCAAATTTTTCCACACGAAACAAGTCCGCAAAATGGGATGTCGCTCTACAAGTTTTTGCCAACTATTTCTAAACGCAGAAACATTTAGATCGCCGCGCAAAACGCACAGCAGTTGCCCGAAATATACGCCCGATTCTGGCTGGTAAAGCGAATGAAAGAGAATACCCTGCTGCGCTGGAGAGAGGGGATAAAAATCTTCGATATTGCCATTGATCATATTAAAGCTCTCCCAAAATTGCGGTAATGTTGTCTAAATCGTCCTGGCCCCACTGGCTCCACTTAAACTCTGCAAAGTCAGAAAAAGTGCAGCCGCCTGCGTCGGGGGACTGACAGTATTTAATTAGCGATCGCAGCGATTCTATAAAGCCCGTTGCCAAATTTTCAATGCTTTCTCGTCGGTGAATATTTTCGCTGTACGTCCAATCTAATTGCAGCTTGCCGCTGGCAATAAATCCGTTAATTTCCAGCAGGTAACGCCGATTTCCGCGCGGGCTGCGAAGGGGGCCGCTAGGCTCGGAGGACAGCATGAATAAAGAAGACTTCGGCAGCACTTGGTCAAACTGTCCGAGATAATTAAAGCTTACCTCAGTTTGCGGCAAGTTGTGCAAATTTTTAGCAATTTCTGGATTTAAATATTCTAGAACACCGCAGCCAATACCGCGATTTGGCACGGCGCGTAACTGCTCTTTCACTGATTTGAGAGTAGCCCCTAGATCGGAAGGATTTTTTAAATTTAACAGAACAGGAAAAACTGCTGTAAACCAGCCGATTGTGCGCGACAAATCTACTCCTTCAAATATATCTTCGCGCCCGTGACCTTCTAAGTCAAGTAAAAGTGAGTTATTGCCTGTCCAGCGTGCAAATGCTTGACCTAAAGCAGTTAGCAATACATCGTTAATTTGAGTGCGGTAAACGGCAGGTACTTCTTGTAAGAGCAGTTTTGTTTCTTCAACACTCAAAGCAACGGATACTGTCTTTTCAGATGCAACTAAATTAGCTGCTGTGGGGAAATCTATTGGCAAGCTAGAAGTTGGTTGATGAGAAAGGGCGAACCAGTAATCGAACTCTCCCTGCAATTCTGGCGATCGCGCCCACTCATGCAAGCGTTCTGCCCACTGCTTAAATGAGGTTGTTTTGGGCGGCAGCGCGACTGTTTCGCCGCGGCTAATCTGCCCATAAGCTGTCTGGAAATCCTCAATTAAAATTCGCCAAGAAACAGCATCAACCGCTAAGTGATGAATGGCCAATAACAAGCGATTTGGCTGATGTTGACCCAAGTCAAATAGGGCAGCGCGAAGTAATGGCCCCTCGGATAAATTTAAACTAATTTGCAACTGATTGGCGGCGGTTTGGAAAGCGGCTTCTCGCTTTTCTGAAGGTAGCGATGACAAATCAATGCAGGTAAAGGTCGCAACTTCGTCGGGATTGGCGAGATCCTGCTGCCAGCCAGATTCTCCTCGCACAAAACGCAGGCGCAGCGCGTCGTGGTGCTTCAGCAATTCCTGTAAAACTGACTCAATTAATGCAGGTTCGAGAGGTTGCCGCAACTCTAAAAGCACCGCCTGATTCCAGTGATGCGGATCGGAGAGATTTTGCTCGAAAAACCAGTGCTGAATCGGTGTCAGCGGAACTTCGCCAATGATTAATCCCTGTTCCGATTGTTTGGTTCCAGTTGTATTGGCGACGGCTGCTAACTGTGCAATGGTTTGGTGTTGAAACAGTTGTTTTGGTGTAAGTTGCAACCCCGCTCGATTGGCTTTAGAAATGACTTGAATACTGAGGATAGAATCGCCGCCCAATTCAAAGAAATTGTCGTCAATTCCCACTTGTTCTAACCCCAATACTTGCGCCCAAATTTCTGCCAAATTTTTCTCAATACCCGTGCTTGGGGCGGCGAATGCCTCTTCGAGTTCTGGCCGATCGCGATCCGGTGCGGGAAGGGCTTTGCGATCGACTTTGCCGTTGGGAGTTAGTGGCAGCGCCTCCAGTGTCACAAAAGCAGCAGGTATCATGTATTCCGGCAATTTTCCTTTCAGAAAGCAGCGTAGTTCGTGAATCAGTATAGAATGCTTATTTTGTGCTGCTGAATTAGCAATTATATAAGCTATCAATCGCTTATCTCCTGGTACATCTTCTCGCACTATAACTACAGCCTGCAACACATCGGAATGCTGTCCTAGTGCTGCTTCAATTTCTCCTAATTCGATGCGAAAACCACGCACTTTTACTTGGTGATCAATTCGTCCCAAGTATTGAATGTCGCCATTCGGTAGGTAGCGAGCTAAGTCTCCCGATTTGTACAACTGCGCTTTCAAACTGTCATTAAAGGGATTGGAAATAAACCGCTGGGCCGTTAATTCTGGCTGATTGAGATAGCCCCGCGCGACCCCAGCGCCACCAACGTAAATTTCCCCAGGAATGCCGATCGGAACGGGTTGACAGTTGCGATCGAGCAGGTAAACTTGCAAGTCAGGAATTGGACGGCCAATAAGGCTGGCATTTTTACTTAAATTAGCGACAGTCAGCGGCTGATAGGTGACGTGGACTGTGGTTTCTGTAATGCCATACATATTGACAAGTTGGGGATGTCGATCGCCGTGCCGATCGAACCAAGGTTTTAAGCTTTGCAAGTCTAAAGCTTCCCCGCCAAAAATTACTAAGCGCAGGCTTAAATCTTCGCCAATTCCAACAGATTTATCTGTCTCGATCAACTGGTAAAATGCAGAAGGAGTTTGGTTGAGAACTGTTACCTTTTCTTTGCATAGCAAGTTGTAAAATTCTTGGGGCGATCGGCTGACTGAATAAGGCACGATCGCGAGTCGCCCGCCGTATAGCAAAGCGCCCCAAATTTCCCAGACTGAGAAATCAAAGGCATAAGAGTGAAACAGCGTCCACACATCTTGCTCGTTGAAGTTGTACCACGACTGGGTAGCAGCAAACAGGCGGACGACGTTTGAGTGAGAAACTAAAACGCCTTTGGGGATGCCAGTTGAGCCAGAAGTGTAGATAATATAGGCGAGATTTTCGGCAGTGGTGGCGCTGGCGGGATTTTCTTTGCTGTGTTGGGAGAAAGCACTTTGATCGGCATCGAGACAAACGATTTTGGCGCTGAATTTAGGCAGATTTGGCAACAAATTTTTCTCACTCAGCAGCACATTTACCTGTGCGTCTTCGAGTATAAAAGCAAGGCGATCGCGAGGGTTGGCTGGATCGAGCGGAACGTAAGCGCCCCCGGCTTTGAGAATGCCGAGAATGCCGACAATTGTATCAAGCGATCGCTCGACACAAATCCCTACCAAAACTTCTGGTTTTACGCCGAGTTTTTGCAGGTAGTGCGCGACTTGATTCGCTCGTTCATTCAGCTCGCGGTAGGTGAGTTTTTCGTCTTCAAATACAACTGCAATGGCATCGGGAGTTCGCTCGACCTGCGCTTCAAATAATTGATGAATGCAGCGATCGCTCGAATAATCGACGCGGGTGTCATTCCACTCTACCAACAACTGATGCCGCTCTTTTTCCCCCAGCAACGGCAACTCTTCAATCCGCCGATCTGGGTTGGCAGCTATGCCCTCCAGCAACGTGAGAAAATGCCCCGCCATCCGATTGATTGTGGCTGCATCAAATAAATCTGTGCTGTATTCAAACTGACCGCTAATTTCTTCCTGCTGTTCTTCTAAATGCAGCGTTAAGTCAACTTTTGCTGTCTGATTGTCAACATCTAAAAGAGTGAGATTGAGTCCGGCAATTGATTCAGCAGCAACGGGCGCACTTTGCAAAACAAAAGCTACTTGAAACAGCGGATTGTAGCTCAAATTTCGCTCTGGTTGCAACTCTTCAACCAATTTCTCAAACGGCAAATCCTGGTGAGCGTAAGCTTCTAAACTCACATCCCGAATGCGATCGAGCAACTGCCGAAAAGTGCGATCGCCTGACAAATCAGTTCGCAATACCAAAGTATTGACAAAAAACCCGATTAGCCCTTGAATTTCCGCTCTGTTGCGGTTGGCGATAGGAGAGCCAACGGGGATATCTGCCTGTCCTGTATAGCGATAGAGCAACGTTTTAAAGGCTGCTAGCAGCGTCATAAACAGGGTGGCATTTTCCTGGCGGCTGAGCTTTTTGAGGGCTGACCTTAGCGTTCTGGGGATAAGGAATGATTCTTTCGCACCCCGATAGGTTTGCACCGGGGGACGGGGGCGATCGGCTGGCAATTCCAGCAAGGGGGGAAGGCCACTAAGCTGCTTTTTCCAGTAGTTAAGTTGAGTTTGCAGGCGATCGCCCGCAAGCCATTCCCGCTGCCAAATAGCAAAATCGGCGTACTGGATGGAAAGTTCGGGAAGCGGGGATGGTTTGCCAATCGAAAACGCTTCGTAAAGTGCTGCTAATTCTTGCAGAAAGACTCCGATTGACCAGCCATCAAAAACAATGTGGTGTAGCGTCAGCAGCAAGACATATTCCTCAACATCTAACTGTAGCAAACTCGCTCGCAACAGCGGCCCTTTGGTTAGGTCAAAAGGTTTGCTAGCTTCTTCTGCAGCCAGTTGTTTTACTTTTTCTTCTCGCTGAGTTTCCGCCAATTGTTGCAGGTCTAAAACTTGCAGCCCGAAATTAAATTTCTGACCAACCACCTGCACGGGTTGACCGTCTACAGTGGCAAATGTCGTCCGCAAAGCTTCGTGACGGCGCACAATTTCCTGGAAACTTAGCTCTAGCACTACTACATTTAGCCTGCCTTTTAGTAACACAGCCGCCGGAAGGTTGTAAAAAGGGTTTCCCGGTTCAAATTGGTCAATAAACCACAGTCTTTGCTGGGCAAAAGAGGTGGGAAATGCAAATACTTCTTCTTCGGAACCATTCGCCGAGTCGCGAGTATCTGTTGGAAGTTTTTCGGAAAAATGCACCGTCATTGGATTAGTAACTGGTAATTGGTAATTGGAATTGCCGCCGATATTTGGGGATTGGTTATGAGGTAATATCTTGGGCGGGGCGGGTTTACGAGATTTATCGTTTTTAGTAAAGATATTGGCGAACCCGCCCCTACAGGAATAACGGTCAATCGAACAGACATGATATTATTGGCTGCTAACTCATGACTCATCACTGATTTGTGCTTAGCGCAAAGATGACAGTTTCATGCGGTACGCCGATCGCGAAACAGGCGCGATCGCGGGTTCTTCAACGGCCGCATTTTTGTTCTTGGCATCATTAATCTTTTCTGCAAGTACAGCGAGCGATCGTCCTGCAAAAATATCGCACAAAGGCAATTCTATCTGACAAGATTCTCGGATTTTTGCTGTTAATTGAATTGCCAGCAGCGAATTTCCTCCTAGTTCAAAAAAGTTATCGGTAATGCTTAAATCTTCGATGCCGAGAACCTCACAGCAAATTCTCGCTAACATTGCCTCAATAGGGGTGCGCGGTGCGACAAAAATCTTTGCTTCGGGAATTGCGGCATCCGGTTCGGGCAGAGCCTTGCGGTTAACTTTGCCGTTCGCCGAAAGTGGCAGCGCGTCCAGAATTATCAATGCAGACGGCACCATATAATCGGGCAGTTTTTCTCTCAGGAATTGGCGCAATTCTTCAGTCGCAAGGACAGCATTTTGTTGGGGAACAATATACCCTACTAAGCGCTTTTGACTGTGATTTTCTCCGAATGCGGTGACAATGGATGCCTTGACTGCTGGGTGCTCGTTCAAAGCAGCTTCAATTTCTCCTGCTTCGATGCGGAATCCTCGAATTTTAAGGCGGAAATCTTCTCGTCCTAAAAATTCGATGTTGCCGTCAGGGAGGAAGCGCCCTAAATCTCCCGTTCGGTACAAGCGATCGCCCGTGACGGGGTGCGTGACGCAACTGGCGCGAGTTTTTTCTTCATTCCGCCAGTATCCTTTTGTCAGTCCAACTCCCGCACAGCACATCTCGCCGGCAACCCAGACGGGACAGTCTTCGAGCCTTTCATTCAAAATGTAATAGCGTGTATTGGCGATCGGCGATCCGTAGGGAATGCTTTTCCAAGAAGAATCAACAGTTTCTACCGGATACCAAATATTCCAAAGGGTAGTTTCCGTTGGCCCGCCGACACTGACAACGCGACATTCACGGACGATCGCCCTTAACCTCTCAGGGAGCGTTATCGGTATCCAGTCACCGCCGAGAAACGCCCAGCGCAAGCACTCTGGCAACACCTCAGAACGTCCAGCAGCGTAGTCGAGCAGCATTTCCATCATCGGCGGAACCGAGTTCCAAATGGTGACGCGCTCTTTTACCATCAATTCGTTCCAGTGAGCGGGGTCTAGCCGTTGTGTGGCATCGGGAATGACGATCGCACCCCCGGCTGCTAGGATGCCGAAAATATCGTAAACGGACATATCGTGGTGCAGTGCGGTGACTGCGATCGCGCGATCGCAGTCAGCCACATTAAACACTTGATTGGTCTGAGCGATCGCATTGACTGCACCTCGGTGCGCGATCGCCACGCCTTTCGGCAAGCCAGTTGAGCCGGAAGTGTAAATGACATACGCCAAATCTTCCGGTTCCTGTACTGATTCCAAAGCTTCGCAGCTTTCTGTTGCTAATTCCTCAGTATCAAGACAAATTCGCCGCACATTGTTCGGCCATTCCAAGCGTTGATTTAACTGAGATTGCGTCAAAACAATCTCAACTTCGCCATTTTCCAGCAAATACCACAGCCGCTCTTTTGGCAGCGCCGCATCTACGGGCAAATAAGCTGCCCCGGATGCGAGAATGCCCAGCACAGCGACGATTTGCTCCCATCCTTTTTCCATAACCACGGCAACCAATTGGTTGGGGCGAGTTCCCAGCTTCCGCAAGCAATGACCGACTTGATTCGCTCGCAGATAGAGTTCCTCGTAGGTGAGGATGCGATCGCGCGTAATGACGGCTGGTTCGTGCGATCGCGACGCGACTTTCTCAGCAAACAATTCATGCAGCAATACATCGGGAATGGGTGCCTCAATGCTATTAGTAAAGGCTTGCTGAAACTGCACCGTTTTCTGCCAAGTTTCCTCTTCATTGGCGAGGCTTTGCAATAGGCTGCAATAGGCGTCAAACATATCGTCAATCATCCCTGGCGGGAAAAGTTCTTCCACCGCATCCCAGCTAAAAGAAAGCCCGTCAGTAGTTTCGGTAAATTGCGCGTCTATCCAAACTTGCGGCGTTTGACCGATAATGTGAACCAGTTCTCCCAATTCTTGAATGAGAGAGAAGATAGAGGAATCTTCCCCAGGCGCGTTTTGCGGATCGATCGTAAACACGATCGGCATCAGCGCTGCAGTTGTACCTTGCGCTTGGGCGAGTTCTCGTAAAACCCGCACGCCGCTGACATATTGGTGTTCTAAATCTTGCCAAAGTTGTTCTTGTAATCGCTTGGCTCGTACTTCAAAACTTTCTTGCTTTGAGTTATCTATTTCTAGCAGAGTAAATGACGCAAATTCTCCGATAATTTCCTCAACTTGAGAATGCAAAGGCAACCGATTAAAGCGCGGCACGTTGAGGGTAAACCGAGGCGTTTTGCTCCACAGAGACAGAACCTCCGCATAGGCGGCCAGCAATAAGCCCGTAGGAGTGAGGCTGGCGCGAGCTGTGCGCGTTTTGAGTCGCTGCCAAGTTGAGAAATCTAAGCGATCGCTCCAGCGTTTAAATCGCGGCTGCGTTAAGGAATTCGGGTGTTTGGCGAGGGGCAATTCCGGCGCTGGTGGCAGGGTTTTGAGGCGAGTTCGCCAGTAATCTAAGGATTGCTGGTAAAATGGGGAGTTTTCTAAGGCGATTGCAGCTAACACGCAGTCGCGAAAAGACAGTTGCAAGGGCGCGATCGCAGTATGGGGATTTCGGTAAAACTTGACCAAATCTCCAAACAAAATTTGAAAACTCCAGCCGTCTATGCACAAGGCGTCAATGCTGATGTGGAGGCGGATGCGGCGTTTATTAATTTTGGAAGCGCAAATCTCGAACAGCGGCCAGCGATCGAGCGGCAGCACTTGGTGGGAAAGGCGATCGCGGATTGCTTCGAGTTGTTCGCCGGCAACTTTTGAATCGAGCGATCGCAAATCCAAAACCTCAATTTTATAAGCGGGTACGTTTTCCAGAATTTGCTGCTGTCCATTCGGAAGTACGATCGCCCGCAGCATATCGTGACGCTCTACAACTCGCTGCCACGCGAGGCTAAACCGCTCTAAATCTAACTCGTCGCTCTCAATTTCTACATAGCCGTGAATGGCAACATTGCCCATTTCAAAGAAGCTATTTCGGCCGATCCAGTACGCCTGCTGCATTTCATTGAGCGGAAATGGTTTGTAGCGATTTTGAGGATCGGGGGCGATCGCGGGCAGTGAAATCAGGGGTTCGGGCGACTGCTGGCTCTTAGCTTGTGCGATCGCAACTGCCAAACTGGCGACAGTAGGGGATTGAAACAGACAGCGCAACGATAGCTCGACTTGAAAGCGATCGCGCACCTTGGCAATCAGTTGAGTTGCCAGCAAAGAGTGACCTCCCAACTCGAAGAAATTGTCATTAATTTCCACTTGTTTTAAGCCGAGAACCTCAGCCCAAATATCAGCTAATACTTGTTCTTCTAAAGTCTCAGGAGCGATAAAATCGGCGTCTGACTTGTTGGTTTCCGGTGCGGGAAAAGCCTTAAAATCTACCTTACCGTTTGGCGTTAATGGCATCGCTTCTAAAAACATGAAACTGGCAGGCACCATATAATCTGGGAGTTGTTCCCGGAGAAAAGAACGCAGATTTTTAATCAGTGCAGAGTTCCCAATGCTGAGTGATGAGTTTAAAACTAGGTAGGCGATTAAGCGCTTTTGGCCTGAATCTTCCTCGCGCGCGAGAATTACTGCTTCTTGCACGTCTGGATGTTGGCTGAGTGTGGATTCGATTTCTCCCAACTCTATGCGAAAACCGCGAATTTTTACTTGGCGATCTGTGCGATCGAGAAATTCTAAATTCCCGTCGGGGAGATAGCGGACTAAATCGCCTGTTTTGTAAAGGCGATCGCCTTGCACGTTGCTAAAAGGATCGGGAATAAATTTTTCTCGATTCAGATCCGAACGGTTGATATATCCTCTGGAAACGCCCGCACCTCCGATATAAAGTTCGCCGGGTACTCCGATGGGAACGGGTTGCAAGTTAGCATCGAGTACATAGGTGCGGGCATTTGGAATTGGACGACCAATCGGCAAGGTTTTTGGGGAGTTTTTAACCGCAGAGGGCGCAGAGGGCGCAGAGGGGAGAGAAGAAGAGGAGGAAGTGGGGAGAGTGTCGCACCACGTGGCGACAATGGTTGTTTCTGTGGGGCCGTAAGTATTGACAAGTCGTACTTTTTCTGAAACGCATTTTTGCCACTGATTCAGGGATGCTGAAAGTGCAGTTTCTCCGCCAATAATTGTCAAGCGCACTGATGGTGGAAATTCTGCTTTTTCGGTGCTGAGTCTGGCCGTTAATTCGCGCCAGTAAGCTGTCGGTAAATCTAAGACGGTGATTTGCCATTCCCGGCATTTTTGCAGGAAGGAAGAAATGCTGTCTAACATGGAATTTCCGCGCAGTACCAAAGTTGCGCCTCGCGTTAAACAGGGATAGATTTCTTCGGCGCTGGCGTCGAAGCTGAGGGAAGCAAATTGGAGAATGCGATCGCCTGGTTCGATGCCATATTCGACACTTGCAGCCTGCGTATAATTCGCCAAAGATTGATGCTGCACCATCACTCCTTTTGGCTTGCCGGTAGACCCGGATGTATAGATAATATAAGCTAGGTTTTCTGGCAAAACGGCGCTCTCAGGATTTGACTTGTTTTGTTGGGCGATCGTCTGCCAGTCTGCATCCAAGCAAATCACAGAAATATTATTTTGGGTTGGCGTTTCTGCTTTTAATTCTGCTTGCGTCAGCAATACGCTAACTCCAGCGTCTTCTAACATGAAGTCGAGGCGTTCTTTAGCATAGATGGGGTCGAGGGGCAAATAAGCGCCGCCTGCTTTTAATATGCCTAAAATTCCGACGATCGCATCGAGCGATCGCGCCATATAAACGCCTACTATCCCATCTGGTTTTACGCCGAAAGAGTGCAAATAATGGGCAAGTTGATTTGCGCGATCGTTCAGTTCTCGGTAGGTCAAACTTTGGCATTCAAATTGCACCGCAACAGCATCAGGTGTTTTCGCAGCCTGCGCTTCAAACAAACGGTGAACGCACTCATTTGGGGGATAATTTACCCCAGTATTATTCCACTCAAATAGAAGTTGTTGGCATTCTGTTTCTGCAAGCAGGGGCAAATCTGATAGACGCGCGGAGGGATTCGCAACGATGCCTTCTAATAAGTTCTGAAAGTGTCCTGCCATTCGCGCGATCGTAGCCGATTCAAATAAGTCTAAGCTATATTCAAACCACCCTCTAATACCTGTTGCTGTGGCTTCTAATTCCAGGGTTAAATCGAAATTTGCTGTCCCGCTGTGAATCTGTTGGCAGTTCAGGCTTAAACCCGGCAATTCTAAGGCGAATTCCGAGGCATTTTGAAAGGCAAACATCACCTGGAATAAAGGCGAGTGACTTAAATCTCGATTCGGCTGCAATTCTTCTACGAGCTTTTCAAATGGCAATTCTTGGTGTGCATAAGCGCCTAACGCAACCTCTCGCACTCGACTCAGCAACTCTAGAAAAGTGGGATTTCCGGTTAAGTCAGATCGCAGGACTAAAGTATTGACAAAAAATCCAATTAATGATTCGGTTTTGCTGCTATTGCGGCTGGCAATTGGTGAACCGACGAGGATATCTTCTTGCCCCGTGTAGCGGTAAAGCAGTGTTTTGAATGCTGCCAGCAATGTCATAAATGGAGTAGTTTTTTCGCGGCGACTCAATTGCGTAATTGCCTCGGTTAAGTGCTCTGGCAATTCAAATAATTGCCGACCTCCCTTGTAACTTTGAACAGCGGGACGAGAAAAGTCTGTTGGTAAATTTAGAACCGCTGCGCTGCCACTTAACTGCTGCTTCCAGTAAGTAAGTTGAGCTTCTAATATTTCTCCCTGCATTTGTTGGCGCTGCCAAGTTGCAAAGTCTGCATACTGAATTGGTAGCGGTGGAATCGTGGCTAAATTCTTATTAGATAATCCTTCATAAAATGCCGCTAGCTCCCGTAAAAATACGCCCAAAGACCACCCATCAAAAATGATATGGTGGGCGGATAAAAGCAGGGTATGTTCTGTTTCAGATAGGCGCAAAAGTTTGGCACGGAGCAGATGTGGTTGAGTTAAATCAAAGGGCAATTTTGCTGCTTCCGCAGACAGTTTTTGCGCTGCTTTATCGCGTTCCTCCGGGGAGCGGTCGCTCAAATCTATCAGCGGTAATGGGAAAACTTTCGCCTCAAAAATAACTTGTATCTGTTCTTTTTCTCCACCAGCAAACGCAGTTCTTAAAATCTCGTGTCGCTCGATAATTTTCTCAATACTTTGCCGGAGTGCTTCTGCATTAAGTTGCCCCGTCACCCGAACCGCACCGCAGAGATTGTAGAAGGGGTTTCCCGGTTCCAATTGGTCGAAGAACCACAAGCGTTCTTGGGCAAAAGACAGGGGAAGATGGCGCGAGCGAGAAACAGGTTCAATGACGGCTGCTTTGGTATTTCCTGTTAGTTGCTCTAAAATTTGCACTGCCAGTCGAGCAATGCTCCTATCCTCAAACAAATCGGCAACCGATACAGTAACGCCCAAGTCACTCTCTATTTGATTTTTTAACTCAAAAATTCTTAAAGAATCTAGTCCAAAGCTACTGAGTGGTTGATCGATTTCAGTCGGCTTTAGCCGACTTTGGCTATTAGCTGGGGAATGAATTCCCCGGCGGTTTACCTGCTGCCAAAGGTAAGCCTCAAGAAGCGACTGCCGTTCTTCTAACTCTGCTTTCAGCAGAATCTCTCGCGTGAGCTGATTGTCGATTTCCACCGAATCAGCTAACTCTAAAACGCTACTGGCGACAACTTCCAAATTGTCAGCTAGAAAGTCAGCATAGGCGGCGCGACGTTGAATTTTACCGCTGGTCGTTTTCGGAATGCTTCCGGGCTTAATCAGCACTACTCCATAAACTTGGACTTCATATTCTTGAGCAATGCGGGATCGGATGGCGCTGATAATTTCCTCGGCATTATCCGGCGCTTTGCGAGATTGTAATTCTGGCACGATAACGAGCTGTTCTTCGCCTGCGACTTCCACCGAGAATGCCGCGATCGCCCCTTGCCGCAAACTGGGATGGCTGCGCTCTGCCGTTCTTTCTATATCTTGTGGGTAAAGGTTGCGACCTCGGATGATAATCAAATCTTTGAGTCGCCCTGTAATAAACAGTTCTCGATCGCGTAAAAAGCCTAAATCTCCTGTTCGGAAAAATGGCCCTTCGCTGGTATCTGAAAGATATGCTTGAAAAGTTTTTTCTGTTTCTTCTGGGCGATTCCAATAGCCTCGCGCAACTGTTTCGCCAGCTACCCAAATTTCTCCGACTTCCTGCGGCTGACATTGCGTCAGAGATTCGGGATTGACGATCGCAACTTTAGTGCCAAATTCAGGGAAACCGCAGCCGACTAAAGTTCTCGCGCCCCCCTCGCCTTCGACAATTTCTACAATGTGATTATTTTCCAGCGCCCCAGCGTCAACAGCTAAGAAAGTCGGTGTTGCGCCGCTGCGAACCGTGGCAATTTTTAGCGTGGTTTCTGCCATTCCGTAAGCAGGACAAAAGGCATCCGCCTGAAAACCGCAGGGCTCAAAAGCTTTGGTAAATCGTTCTAGGGTTTCTTTGTGGATGGGTTCTGCGCCGTTATAGGCCACGCGCCAACTACTCAAATCGAGCATTTTTTGGCCATCGCCCAACATTTTGCTGATTTTGCTAGCACACAAGTCGTAAGCAAAATTTGGCCCACCGCTGTGGGTAGCTTTGTAGCGCGAAATCGCTTCCAACCAGCACATCGGGTTCTGAATAAACGCGGCTGGCGGCATGAAGTAAGAGGGAATTCCCAGATACAAAGGTTTGAGCAATCCGTCAATTAACCCCATGTCGTGAAAGGGGGGAAGCCACGTTACCGCAACGCTTTCGGAATCGTGGTCAAAGCCTCGATGAATATATTCGATGTTGTACAAAACGTTTGCATGGCTCACCATTACGCCTTTGGGGGTGGAGGTTGAGCCGGAAGTGTACTGAAGATAAGCCACGGAGTCGGGATCGATGGGTGGCTGCTGCCACTTTTCGCCGTCATCGGAAAGCGCCTCTGCACTCAGCCAGTGCAGCCTTTTGAGTTGCGGCGCTCGATCGCATAGCTGCTCTAAATTTTCCAAGTGTCGCGCCGGGGCGATCGCAATTGTTGCTCCTGCATCTAGGGCGATCGCACTAATTTTTGCTAAATTCCGTTTCAGCTTCGGCGGATAGAGGGGAACCGCGATCACTTTGGCGTACAAGCATCCAAAAAAGGCGGCGAGATAGTCCAATCCTGGCGGCAAAAGCAGTAAGGCTCGTTCGCCACTGAGCCCCAATGTCTGAAGTCGCACGGCGTGCGATCGGGCGATCGCATCTAACTCTCGATAAGTCAAACTGGCGGTTTCAGTTTTTCCGTCTAACAGAAATGTATATTTCTGCTCTGGTTGGTGTAACGCTCTATTTTGTAGGAGTTCTACTAAATTTGTACAACTTTCGGTGAGTTGGTTTCCCTTAATGCTTGCGTGACTCATCGATTCTTTTTACCTAATAAATCTTGTTTGCAGTACGCCAACCAGTTCCGCCAAATTCTTTCCACATAGACTTTCTGTGAACAGTTGTCGGGCGTTACGAGTCTCTCATCAGCGCGTTTGAGTCTTCAATTCGGGTATGAGCGCTTCTTTTAACGTTTTGTGGTCGATCGGGCTGTTCGGCAATGGCTCCGGGGCGATTTCAGTCCGAGCCAGCTTCGATATCAGCTTCAGGGGCTTTACGGCTATCGACTTTAAGCATAGTAGGCTAGATGATATTAATTGTCAAGAGTAGTTGAAAAACTTTATTGACTCCTATCGTTGCCTATCTGACAATCTTTTCTAACTCTTGCCATAGCATTTTAGGCGATCGTTTGTCTAGCCCTCACAATCAACCATACTACGCAAGTGGTGTTCAAGGAGATAGAGGGGTGAGACCCCCTATTACAAGATGCCATAATTTTTCATTAGTTAACTCTTGACAGATGCAAGTGCTCTGTTATCTAATTAAGGCACTTTCTCATTAAGCGTCCAGCGACTACTTCCTTTAACCGAGGAAAATGCCCACCGTGGGCGATCGTCCAGAGCGCCACCGGACTGAGGAGTTCGCCCTGACGCGCCTCCTGTATTCCCAGACAAATGCCACTAGCGACGGGAGGATCGGATCGAACTGCGCCCGACAACTGGGCCGGATCTTCTGCAGGTCAGTTTCAAGAGGCACACAAGAGCAGTAACGCTGCCACAAATCATGTTGTGCAAGCAACGTAAACCACATATCCGAAGTTCCATTAATTTTTGATTAAAGACTAATGAAGAGATCGCAGAAATTATTAAATAGCCTTGGGCTGGCAGGAGTCGTGTCGGCGTTAGTCGCTGGGCCGGCGTGCGCTTCCAACATCGCGCAGGTGACGGGCGTTCGCCTCAATCCCACGTCAGAAGGCATTGAAGTCATCCTAGACACTGAAGATGGAAGGCCCCTGCAAGTCTTCAGCGCCAGCTTTGGCGAAACTTTACAAGTTGATGTCATCACCGCTCAACTGCGATTACCGGGGGGAAATGAGTTTCGTCAAGACAAACCGGCTGCGGGAATTGCTTCTGTCACCGTTACTCCTTTAGATAACAACAGCATCCGAATCAAAGTCATTGGCGAGAGGGGTCAACCAGTGGCACGGGTGATTCCTAACGCTGCGGGTCTGATTCTGGGCTTAAAACCCACCTCGGAGATGACTGCTCGCCCGCCTGCACCTGCTCCTACAACACAGCGGCCGGGGACACCCGCAGCACCCTTGCCACCGACAGGGCAGCAGGTAGAGATACCTGCAGAACCTTTACCACCTACAGCACAGCCACCAGGAACGCCCGGAGAACCCTTACCACCTAAAGCACAGCCACCAGGAACGCCCGGAGAACCCTTACCACCTACAGCGCAGCCACCTGGGACACCCGGAGAACCCTTGCCCTCTACAGCGCAGCCACCTGGGACACCACAGGCGGGGAGAGACCCGATTGAAATCGTTGTCACTGCAACACGAACCTCAGAAAGAGTGTCAAACGTGCCGCGCTCTATAACGGTGGTAGACTCAGAAGAACTTCAGCAGCAGGTAGGACAATCGAGAAATATCGGGGAAGCTCTGGCAAATCAGGTTCCTGGTTTCGCGCCTCCGACTCAACAAACTAGCACTTATGGACAAACTTTGCGGGGGCGCGACGTTTCCGTTCTGATTGACGGCGTGCCGCAAACAACTAATCTTCAATCGTTTGGCAGAGAATTTAGAAACATCGATCCCAGCGCGATCGAACGCATTGAAGTAGTGCGGGGGTCTACAGCAATCTACGGCGCTCAGGCTACAGGTGGCGTGGTTAATATTATTACTCGTCGGCCAACTGAGGAAAGGCTAACTGCTGTTACTGAAGTGGGCGTCGGTAGCGGTTTAACAAACACGGATGATGCTCTAAGCTTTAACGCTCAGCAGACGGTTTCTGGCCGATCGGGCAATGTCGATCTGACGGGCACTGTCTCGATCGCCAGAAGTGGAGCTTTTTACGATGCCAAAGGCGATCGCATTCCCTATTTTGAACTCGGCGGAGATAGCAGCACCCTCTTCAACGTGATGGGCAAAGTCGGGGTAGATTTGGATACCGAACAGCGGCTGCAACTAACTGTCAATCACTATCGGGAAACCCAAGATCCCAATGTGATTCCAGACCCTAGTGTTGACGACCAGGAAGGACGGCAAAAAGCCCGCGCCATCCGAACCGGAGATTTGGATATTGACGGGGAAACACCGGGAAATAGAAGTACACAGCTCAACCTCAGTTACACCAACCAAAACCTTTTTGGCAGCAGCCTTCAAAGTCAAATTTACTATCGAACGAATTCCAATGTAAGTGTTCCCTCTGATTTTCGCACGTCCGATTTCTTTGGCCCGTTTGTCGGCGTTGCTCGTTCGCGAGCCGAAAACGAACAAATAGGAGGAAGGCTTGCGGTCACCACTCCTTTATCCAGTGCCGAAAATCTTCGATTAACTTGGGGTTCTGACTATATTACTGAAGATAGCAAACAGCGTTTCGACCTGTACGACCCAGAGAGAGTTGACGCAAGTGGTGGCAGGGTTTACCGGAAAATTTCCGAGCGTCCTTTCGTTCCTCCTTACACTTATGACAGCCTTGGCTTTTTCGGTCAATTGGAATGGAATATTGACGATATCGTCATTTTAAGTGGCGGGATACGTCACGAACGCGTCGGGTTAAACGTCAATGATTATACCACTTTTAACGATCGCCAGATCGAAGGAGGCGATCGCAAATTTAACGCCACCCTATTTAATACAGGGGCTGTCTATAAACTTAATGACACCTTCAACGTATTTGGCAACTTTTCTCAAGGTTTCTCAGTTCCAGATTTCGGCCGCATTCTCCGCCAACCCCCCGACGATTTTGTGGGAATTGAATCTTCGTTAGAAGTAACTCAACCGCAAAAAGTCAACAGCTACGAAATTGGCATTCGAGGAGGGTGGCAATCCGTGCAAATGTCGCTTGCCGCTTTTTACAATACCTCCGATCTAGGAATCAGTTTTCAACCAGTTGGCAACACAGGTCGCCTGGAACTAATCCGCGCCCCAGAACGCATTTACGGCTTAGAAGGAACTGTGGATTGGCAACCTGCACGAGCATGGTCGATCGGCGGGACTGCTACCTATCTTCATGGCGAATATGAGGAGGACAACCGTTACATCGCCCTCGATAGCAGCAGAATTCCACCGCTCAAACTAACAGCTTATCTCCAAAACGAAACTTTGCAGGGATGGAACAATCGGTTACAGTTATTATATTCTGGAAATCGCGATCAAGCCTTCAAAGACGGCTCGGATGGCGGCCCGATTAGCAGCTATCTCACATTGGATTACATCAGCACAATTCAACTAGGAAAAGGGCTGCTACAAATCAAAGTCGAGAATTTATTGAATAATCAATATTTTCCCGTGATCTCCCAATACTTAGCTGGATTTGGATCGGACAGCGGTAATTATGCAGGCAGAGGTTTAACTCTCAGTGTTAATTACCGCCTTAACTGGTAATTACAGCAGATTGAAGGTTTATGAGGTATTCAATTCCCCCGTAGGGACACGGAACTACCCATAGGTGTCAATTTAACGTCAAACCGACAGTCCGGCAGGGGTTTAAACCCCTGCCTCAAAGCTAAAGTCCTCTAAAAGAGGACTGAAGGACTCATACCAAATCCGGGTTAAAAACCCCTTTATTGCTGGAGAGGGGGAGAGTGGGAAAAAATAGCTCGCCAGTTCAAAAAGGGGGTGAGTAACCCGGATTTAGTATCATTAGTCCTCTTGAGAGGACTTTAGCTATTAGACAGGGGTTTCAACCCCTGGCGGACTCGCGGGCCCACTAACGGACTTGAATGAGAACAGTTAACGGCTTTGAGAAAAATCTAGAGATGAATTTCCGCAAACTCGCATTCAAATTGCATTTGTATTTGGGGTTGGTAGTAGGAATATTTCTAGCAGTAATTGCTTTAACGGGCAGCTTGCTGATTTTTAGTCCCGAAATCGAGCGGTTCTTCAATCCCCAACTCCTGCAAGTTATTCCTCAAGGCGAACGGATACCGCTGGAAAATGTCCTGCATATTGTCGAAAAAGCTTATCCCCAAAATCAAGCTCTTAGTATTTTGCTACCGCGATCAGCGAAGGAAGTTTGCCAAGTTTCGATGCTGTCAAAAAGTGAGGAAGTAGTTAACGTTTATGTCAATCCTTACAGTGGAAAAATTAAGGGTGCGCGCCTTGGGAAAGAAACTTTTACAGGTTTGGTTTTTACGTTACACGCAGAATTAGCGGGAGGAGAATTAGGTCATATTTTTGTAGGCATTTGCGGTCTAGTAATGCTAGGACTAACTTTTACTGGTTTGGTATTGTGGACGGGTTGGCGCAATTTGACTCGCGGATTTTCTATTAATTGGAAAGCTCACTGGCAGCGGACTGTCTTTGATTTACATAACGTTTCTGGCATTGTATCAGTCGCTTTTCTCATACTGATCTCTGCTACAGGAACAGCGATAATTTTTTACGCGCCGGTTGAATCGGCTTTGTATTGGCTAACCAATGAAAAGCCACAGCCCGCCTTGAATTCTCATCCCCACTCTAGCAGTTCAAGGCAAAATCTTGACGAAATCTTACACCAAGTTACTACCGTTTGGCCGGAAGCTAAAACCACTTTTATTTCTCTGCCTTTGACACCTGAAGCAAGTTTTAAAGTAAGGAAAAAATTTCCCAATGACCCGCACCCAAACGGGATTAGCACCATTTATCTCGACCAATACAGTGGCGAAATATTGCAGGCTGACAGTGTAAATTCAGCTTCTGTAGCAAATCGAATTCTCAACTCGCTTTATCCGCTACATATTGGCAGCTATGGCGGAATTTACTTGCGGCTGGCACACGCGATCGCAGGATTAGCAGCGTTTGTACTGTTTGTTACGGGTGTACTGATGTGGTGGCAGCGGCATTTGGTGAAATTTTACCGCAAGGAGGCGAGACAGCAATATGAAGAATTATCTCCACTGAGCCAGCAATGGCCTTGGTTTTAATGAGAGCGGCGTGCGGTTTGATTCGGGTGTGATTCTCCTGCTTAAAAACCCCTATCCTCTGAATTTTAAATCCTATCAATCGCTTATTTAATGCAAAAATTTATTCAACTCTGGCTCGGACAAACTGCTTCGATGATTGGCAGCGCTATGTCCGCGTTTGCGCTGACTATTTGGATTTGGGAATCCACCAGTCAAGCGACAGCTTTGGCTTTGTTGATGTTTTTTACTCAATTGCCACGCATCTTGCTTGCTCCGGTTGCTGGCATTCTCGTCGATCGCTGGAATCGAAAATTTTTAATGGCGATCGGTGATGCGGTTTCAGCTTTGTTAACGCTCACTATCCTATTACTTTATATCAGCCACAACCTGCAAATATGGCATATATATATAGCGGCTGCGATTAACGGAATTTTTGACCAAATTCAGCAGTTAGCTTACTCAGCAGCGATCGCCACAATGATGCCAGAAAAGCATTACAGCCGCGCTAGCAGTTTAAGTTTTTTGGCAAATTACGGGGCCAGTATTATTGCTCCGACGCTGGCGGGGATTCTCTATTCTGCAATTGGGCCCGGCGGGATTTTTACGATCGACCTGGCAACTTTTACAATCGCGATCGGCACCCTAGTATCTGTCAAAATACCCCAGCCCGCGATCGCGCCAGCGTTGCGGAGCAATATCGCCTCCAATCCCCAGCCGACTCGCTTTCACCTATTGCAAGAACTCAGCTTCGGATTCCGCTACATCGTCGAGCGTCCCAGCCTGCTTGCCTTGCTGGCGTCCGTTTCGCTATTCTGGTTCGCTCACGACATCGGCGCGGCCCTCTACTCACCGATGATTCTGGCACGCACCGGCAACAATGCCAGAATCCTAGGTACTATCCTTTCAGCCGGCGGCGCCGGCGGCGTTTTAGGAGCATCAATTATCAGTATTTGGGGCGGCCCCAAACGCCGAATCCGGGGCTTTCTGCTGGGCATGGCAGGCGCGGGCTTGAGTAAAATAGTCTTTGCTTTCGGCCAGGCGCTTTCCATCTGGGTTCCCGCTCAATTTTGTTCGTCTTTCAATTTCCCCATCCTCGGCAGTTCCAACGAGGCGATATGGTTGGCGAAAGTCGCACCAGAAGTACAAGGGCGCGTTTTTGCTACCAGAGCAGTCATCATGCAATTGGCGTCTGCGATCGGTTTATTGATCGCAGGCCCACTTGCCGATCGCGTCTTTGAACCCGCCATGCAACCGGGAGGTTTTTTAGCAGCTATTTTTGGCCCAATTATCGGGACAGGTGCCGGTGCTGGCATGGCCTTGTTATACGCTATCTCCGCCCTGGGCTTATTGCTCGTAGCAGTCGGTGGGTATGCTTGCCGACTGCTGCGCGATGGGTAAAGGGGAAACGGAGAGAGGTCTTTTAATATCAATTCCGGTAGCATCAGAAGAGTAAAACCCAGTCAACAGTCAACAATCACCCATGTTGCAACCGTAATCGATCTAATTCATCTGCGTTAATCTGTGTTTATCTGCCATCATCTGCGGTTAAAAAAAGAGAATGTGTTAACCGCAGATGACAATGGATTGACGCTGATTCACGCAGATTAAGAGAATAGAGATAGGAATAATTCCGATGCTAACAGATTTGATATAACTTCTTCCTTCTTCCTTCTTCCTTCTCCTATAGTTTCTGGCGCGAACTCAGGTGAGCTTCAATTTCCGATCGCGATCGCCATACAGGGCGCAATTCCTTGCGAGCAAAGAGCTGCGACTGATCGCCGGCGTGGGGCGAACCAGGTTGAGTGGCGTTGCCGTAACTGTTTAGCGCCATCGCTTTCACAGGATTCGAGAACTCAATCGCAGCGACAAAAGAATCGCCCGCAACCGCTTGAAAGCGATCGTCTTTCCCTGGAGCGAACCATACTGAGCGAAATACACCCAAATCACCGTCACCTCCATTTGCCGGCAAATTCGCTTCCCCAGGCAATCGGAAGACTTCCCCCCATGCCACATCTAACGCGCCATAAGTCGCCTCAACTTTGGTTGCTGTCGCTTCCAGCACCCGCACCGCCTCCGCAGGATTTGCCAACCCGTCTGGCGTCGTTAGCGGCGCATCTTCGCTCCAAGGTTTAGCGAATAACTTATCGTCATCCATCGCTTTTTTCCAAAAGGCAAACAGCACCGCACCGCGACTGTCAGCATCGACTTTGCGATTCCAAGTGGCGAGAACTTCCGCAGCGCGGCGCGCTTGAGCACTGCCTTGTCGTGCGACGGGAATTAAATCATCGAGGAGGCGATCGGCGAGTTCTACCTGAGTAGAATGTTTGTATTGCATCAATTCATCGAAAGAGATTTTTTCATCTTCTAACAGCATTTTTGCCGATCGCTGCGATCGCAAATCCATCGGGCCGCGCGGTGCCATGTAGGCGGGATATTTATCCGGTGCGATCGGGCTGGGAAACGTCGTTGTCCAAGGCGGATCGTTGGTATTTTGCAACCAACCGCTGGGCGGATCGACAACGCGCGGCAAATCCGCATAGGGATGATTTTTGCTCCACAAAGTCTCTGAGGTATTGCCTGCGATCGTGCCTGACCAGTATTTAAAATCTCCTTTTTTGCGAATGGGGACTTGACCGTTAAACAAGTGCATGATATGCCCCTCTCGATCGGCATACATGACCGTAAACATGGGAATTTCCAAGCGCTTTAAAGCGGTTTCAAATTCAGAAAAGTTATTTGAGCGTGCCATATCCCACCACTGCTGAAGGGCTGCTGGTTTATCGAGTCCGACAACGCGCAGGGCGATCGCTTTGCCCTGTTTTTCTGTGAGAATCGGCCCGTGAACAGAACGCCGCACTACTAGAGATTCCGATCGCAAATTCCCATTCTTTTCTTTGACTTTTAAAACCTTCTCTTCTCTGTCAAATTTTCGGATTTTGCCATCGAAGCGATAGCCCCCGTTAGCGAGGGGCAATTCGTAGGCATCCCAGCCATCGTGAGTGTTGACAGTATGAGTCCATCCCAAGTTGTCGTTAAAGGCGATCGTTAATACAGGAAATCCGACGAGAGTCGCTCCGTAAGCGTTAATTTCTGGGCCAACCAGTTGCGCTTCGTACCATAAATATAAATCCGACCAAGGAAGGTGAGGATTTGCCAATAGCATGGCATTGCCGCTTTGAGAATGGGAAGGAGCGATCGCCCAACCATTAGAGCCTTTGGGGGTATCATTTTCAGTGAGATTTTCAAGGCGATCTGGCTCGACTATAAAAGTAAAATTAATGACGCGTTGCGCGTGTGCCAATACATCTACTGGTTTGAGGGGCAATGCTACATTTAATTCTTCCGTGAGCGCCTCTGGGTGTTCTTTTGCATAGGCATTCATTCCGCCAACAAAAGCATCGAGATAGTTGCGAAAAATGGGAGTTTGTGATTCATACCACGCCTTTGCACGATTAGGAATTCCCATAGTTTGCACCCAGCGATCCGATTCCAGATAATCTTCACCCCAAAATTCCGCAGCTTGCCCGCGAGCTTGCCCGTAAAGACGCAAAATCAGATTACCGTGACTTTGCATCTGCGCCCACCCAAAAGCGTAGAAAAGGCTTTTACTATTTTCTCCGTAAATATGTGGAATTCCATAGGTATCCCAAAGAATTTGAGTGCCTGTTTGAGGCGAGGATTGAACCCCATTATTTAGAAGCAAAAATAAAGTAAAACTCATTAAGAACGAGACAATCAGTCGGCCTTGTTTTTTTAGTTGTAGAAACACTGCAAATTAATTAGCTAGGGTGGTTTGAACTGAGAAATTGCAGCCTTTTAAACAAGCTGCATGAACAAAACGCCGAGGATTTAAACTCCTTTTAGGGAGAACAAGGGAAAAATTTCTACCAAATCCGTTGCCCCAAAACGTAATCTATCTGCGTCGATATGCAGTTAAAAAAAATAACTCTTCTTCGAGCACTCCCGAAAATCAGAAAAAAGACCCTGTGTAAATCGGATGTGAAATTAAAAGCCCTCCGCTACGCTCACCAACTTGAAAATCGCTATAAAACGCCGGTGTGTCGGCTGTAAAGCGCATTAATGTCATTGGTGAGGAGGGGGTAAACAAGTAGGGAGAAATAGGTTATAACTGAGATATTGCACCCTTCTCAATTAGGCTTTTATGAACAGGCAAGATGCCTGTTCCACCCACAAGAAAATTTATCTTTTGTGGAACGGGCATCTTGCCAGTTCTTGAGAATGGTGCAAGATGTGAGTTATAAGCTTATTTTTTAAGCTGCCCCTGTTGCCAATTTCCTTCTACTTTCGTTCCATCTGCATATAGATAAGAACCTTGCCCGTGTTTCTGCCCGTTGAGGAATTCACCTTGATAGCGATCGCCATTGGCGTAAATGCAAGTACCTTTGCCGTTGAACTGACCATCGCTAAATTCGCCTTCGCAGCGATCGCCATTCGCAAAAATGAAAATTCCTTTCCCGCTCATCTTACCCTTGACAAAAGTGCCTTTATAGCTATTTCCATTGGCGAACTCACGGACACCTTCACCACTAAATTCTCCATTGTCAAACGGCCCTTGATAACGTCCCCCTTCTTTAAAAGTAAACAACCCCTGACCTTGAATGTTGCCCTTCACAAACTCTCCTTCATAGCGGTTGCCGTTCGGATATTCGCGAACCCCTTTACCGTGAAACTGCCCTTCACTAAATTGCCCCTCATAACGACCTCCGACCGCAAAGGTATAAATTCCCTGCCCGTGAGGTAAGTTATTCAGCAACTCTCCTTCGTAGCGGTTCTTATTAGCATATTGACAGACGCCTTTGCCGTTAACTTTTCCTTCTTTAATATCTCCTTCGCATCGAGTGCCATTACTGAACGTAAAAGCCCCACGACCGCTGGGAGAACCACTCGTAAAAGAGCCTTCGTAACGAATGCCGTTAGTTGAGGTAAAAGTGCCTGTACCGTCGAACTCACCGTTTTTAAAAGTACCTTCGTAGCGGTTGCCGTTAGCAAATTCGCGGACACCTTGACCGTTGAATTCACCCAAAGCAAATTCTCCTTGGTATCGACCTTCTTCTTTAAAGGTATAGATGCCTTGACCGTGAGGTTGGCCGTTGAGAAATTGGCCTTCGTAGCGATCGCCGTTGGCATATTGACAACTGCCGGGCCCGCTGAGTTTTCCCTCACTCAATTCTCCCTCGCAACGTCCGCCATCGGGTAAAGTAATTACTCCTGCCATTGCGCTGTCAGGGTTGGCAAACAACACAGCCATTCCCAAGTTTGAACCAAGTAATAGAGCGAGTCCAACTCGCTGAAGTTTACTTAATATTGCTGACGACATTCCCAAATTCATAATTCACAAAAAATTCAACTTTTAACTTTGCTATTCCTTGGACGGTGCTATAGAATTCCTAGCCAAATTGCTAGAGTTTCAAAAAAATCCCTACTCATCGAGCTGGAAGGTAATGGATGCTCTTTCTCCTTTAATGCCACTCTCTGATGAGGCAAGTTTCCATTTTTCTACTGCTTTAATCACTGCGCGATTCAAGTCGTTGTATTTGCTAGGAGTCGAGATCTTGATGTTGAATGGCTTACCGTTGGGGTCAATGTCAAACACGACTTCCACTTCGCCTTGCCGCCCTTCTTCTCTGGCTGCGCTCGGATATTCAGGTCTACCGCAGCTAATGCAAGAGTCGGGAAGCCGGCCGGGAGGGCGCGAAGGACTCCCCCCTCTTCCTGGATTTGTCGGTTTTGGCACTGGCCCGGAACCGCTACCAAATGGCCCTGATGAACCCCCGCCGCCATTTTCACCTCCACCGGGTGATGAGTTCGACGCACTTCCGACCGGGCTACCAGAGGAGGGGAGGTTTCCTACATCTGGGATCGCATTTCCAGAATTGCTGCCACCTCCTGGCCTGGTAGGTATGACTGGCGAGCCAGCCGCAGGCGATCGGGGCGATCGCCCAGAACCAGCCGCAAATGGCTCTGAGGAAGGTATGTCGCCATTTTTGCTGGCACCGGCTGGTGAGTTCGACGCACTTGCTCCGGGGCTATCAGGGGAGGGGAGGTTTCCTACATCCCCGATCGCATTTCCAGAATTGCCACTGCCTCCTGGCCTAGTAGCTGTGACTGGCGGGCCAGCCGCGGGCGATCGCGCTAATGGCCCGGAAGAAGGATTTAATGGCTCTGAGGAAGGCTCCCCGCTACCCGCCAAAGCAGATGACGAGAGCGGGTTATTTTTTTCAGGGCTGTCGGAGGAGTTGGGATTTCCAGCATTTTTTGTAAAGTCTGGGAGACTCGCAGCACCCTTGGGGCGGGAGTCGCTAACGGGTGGTTCGCTTTTTGGAGGATCGGGCGAAGGGGTTTCGGGTTCCTGGGCGATCGGAGTTTTAGGAGTTTCTGGGGAATTTAAATCCTGTTGAGGTGGGGGGGAAGGCTCGATCGGAGTTGGTGGTGGAGTTACCGCTACCGGTGGCTCCTCTGGAATTGGTGGTGGAGTTACCGCTACCGGTGGCTCCTCTGGAATTGGTGGTGGAGTTACCGCTACGGGTGGCTCCTCTGGAATTGGTGGTGGCGTTACCGCTACCGGCTGCTCCTCTGGAATCGGTGGTGGCGTTACCGCTACCGGCTGCTCCTCTGGAATCGGTGGTGGCGTTACCGCTACGGGTGGCTCCTCTGGAATCGGTGGTGGCGTTGCGGCTACCGGTGGCTCCTCTGGGGGAGTTGGCTCTGGTGGCGGTTCTGGTTTGAACGTCTCAGGCGGGGGAGATGCCTTTTCTGGAATAGTCGGCTCTGGCTGGGTTTCCTCTACTGTGGGCTCATCAAGCACAACAATTTCAATCGCATCCTCTTCAAATTCAGCAGGTTTGACTAAGTTGAGGCTCAACGGCAGCGCGACACAGTGCAGTAAGGCTGAGCCTAACAGACTGATCGCCAGAACTTTTTTGAGAGCTTCTTCTTGTTGTTGTCTTTGCGTAGCCGAAATATTTGAAAAACTCATGCCTTCTCACTCTCCTTTATGGATGGCAACATCCTCGCTGGCTCCCCGACATCACCCGAAACAAGCTACCAACTGCGGGTTGAGCTTGCTATCACTGATGAACCTACCCATCCTATAAGAAGACTGTCACCCTGTTCAAGACTCTTGCAATTAATTTTCATTATTTAATTTTGAGATTCCAACTAGAGGCTACCAATCAGCATTTCTTTTGGGGGCGTCTACTTTGCTCTTAGGGGCGGTGTCAATGTTCTGGTTCTGGCAGCGCAATGTTCCAAAATGCCTTAACGGCAATACTCTAGCCCGTAATTTACCAACAAATTTCCACATTCTCAAGCTTTTCATAAATTTATTTAGTTAACAAAAACTAATTAAAACTATTGCAACTAATAAACAATTGTTATTATAAGGTATGGCTCATGACTTGACAAACCCTGAAGTTTGTGAAAATCTAGTTGAGAATCTTTTAAATTATTGAAGATTATTGTCAAGTCCTAACGCAAATATTTAGCAAAGAAGCACTGGCAGAACAATCTGTCGCGATCTCGATCGAGATCACAGTAGGAGCATTTTGGGTTCAGACGAAGATAGTCACATACAGGTAGTGCGATCGCGCTTGCGATCACGCTTGCGATCGCGCTTGAGTGAAAAAATTCGCAGTCTGAATCCATTGTGCCGACTTGACGCAGAAACTCTACCAACCTTCGATCGGGCTAATTGCAGCATTAGGCAGCTTGCGATCATTCAACAGAGCTAGCGAGAGTACAAATCAATGGATGCTTTCATTTACATTTTTCGCGCCGCAGGCATTGTTGCTTGGCCGCTATTGGCCTCCTCAATCGCAGCAGTCGCGCTGATCATAGAGCGTCTTGCCTTTTGGTTTAGGGTAAATCGGCGGCAGCGGCGAGTCGTGCGAGAAGTGCTACAGCTTTACAGTCAAAACCCCGATTCCGCCATCAAAAAGTTACAAGTAAACGGCGATTTGCCCCTAGCCCGGATTTTTTTAGAAGCTTTAGAATTAGACTCGCCCAACATCGAAGAATTTCGTTTGGCCTTAGAGAGTGGCGCTCAGGCAGAAATCCCCATCCTGAAGCGATTCAATACAATATTTGACACCATTATCAGCCTTTCCCCACTATTTGGGTTGCTCGGAACAGTTTTGGGGTTAATTACCACCTTTGCCTCCCTCAAACTGGGGAATGCCACGGGTACCAATGCCACAGGTGTTACTTCTGGGATTAGCGAAGCCCTCGTTTCTACGGCAATAGGGTTAGTTGTGGCAATCTTTACACTTTTATTTGCCAATATGTTTCGCGGGTTTTACTTACAGCAGATTGCTTTTATTCAGGAAGCTGGAGGTCAGCTAGAGTTAATGTACCGTCACCGCTACGAAAAACTACCAAGAGAATCTAACTATGCGCCTACCCGATGAACCTGATAGTATTCCCCAGATTAACATCGTGCCAATGATTGATGTGGTCTTCGCCATATTGACGTTTTTAATTGTTTCCTCTCTGTCTTTATCCAAATCCGAGGGTTTGCCCGTAAACTTACCGAAAGCATCAACGTCTCAGGTTCAGGACTCGCCTGCTAAAATTACCGTCACGATTGATGCTCAGGGAAAATTAATGGTTGATAAAAAGTTAGTCAACTTAGACCAGGTTGAGAGTACGGTGCGACAGGTGATGGGTTCAAATCAGAACTCCTTAATTGTGTTGAATGCGGATAAAAGCGTCAATCACGGAAATGTTGTGGAAGTTATGGATCGATTACGCCGAATTAAAGGAGCTAAGTTAGGGATTGCTACCGCAAAGTAGAGAGCTTCTATAATTACTAATTTTTAATTTCCCCACACCCTTAAACAGGAATTACCCCGTGAAACTTTACTAAAAAAGCCTGTAAACCTGGTTAAAAGGTAGTCTTGAATAGACTGTATGATTCAGGACTTTATTTGATAAAACAGTTAAAAATTAAAGTCCTTACTGCCAACAAACAGCAAGGACTTTAATTATTTATTCCTGAGTTTTAAGGACAAAGATCCTTACTACACACGTTAAATACTTGCCATCACTTCACGCGCTGCAGCCAAAGTTCGATCGATATCTTCCTCAGTATGAGCCAAAGAAGTAAATCCAGCCTCAAACTGCGAAGGAGCAAGATAAATTCCGTGTTCCAACATTCCCCGGTGAAAGCGGCTAAACTTCGTCAAATCCGACTTCTTAGCATCCTCGTAATTGTGAACCGGGCCAGCCGCAAAAAACAAGCCAAACATCCCGCTAATTTGCCCGCCCCAAACCGCGTGTCCAGCTTCCTTAGCAATTTTTAGCAATCCGTCAGACAGTTTTTTGGTAATCTTATCCAACTGTTCGTAAGTGCCGGGTTTTTGCAGCAATTCCAAAGTCTTAATCCCAGCAGTCATCGCCAAAGGATTTCCCGAAAGCGTACCCGCTTGATACATCGGGCCAGCAGGAGCCACCATCCCCATAATATCCCGCCTTCCCCCGTAAGCTCCCACCGGCAAACCGCCACCGATAACTTTACCCAAAGTAGTCAAATCCGGGGTGACACCGAATCTTTCCTGAGCTCCGCCGTAGGCGATGCGGAAACCGGTCATTACTTCATCAAAAACTAACAAAGCACCGTTATCTTTAGTAATTTCCCGCAAACCTTCGAGAAAACCTGCATCCGGGGTAATAAAACCGGCATTCCCCACCACTGGTTCGAGAATTACGCCTGCTATCTCGCCGGGATTTTCGGCAAATAAAGCTTTGACTGCTTCTAAGTCATTGTAGGGAGCGTTGAGGGTATTGGCAGTAGTGGATTTTGGGACGCCCGGAGAGTCGGGAAGGCCCAGAGTTGCGACGCCGGAACCGGCTTTTACCAAGAACATATCGGCGTGCCCGTGATAGCAGCCTTCAAATTTAATCAGTTTATCGCGTCCGGTGAAAGCTCGCATCAGCCGCAAAACGGCCATACAGGCTTCGGTGCCGGAGTTGACAAATCGCACCATTTCAATGCTGGGAACGGCATCGATGACCATTTCGGCGAGTACGTTTTCCAACAGCGATGGTGCGCCGAAACTCGTACCTTTTTCTAAAGATTCGTGCAGGGCTTTGATGACTTCCGGGTGGGCGTGGCCGCAGATGGCTGGGCCCCAAGTGCCTACATAGTCAATGTATTGGTTTTCGTCCACATCCCAAATGTAGGCTCCTTTTACCCTGTCAAAGACGATGGGCTGTCCGCCTACGGATTTGAAGGCGCGGACGGGGGAACTGACGCCACCTGGCATCAACTTCTGGGCTGCGGCGAAAATTTCTTCTGATTTGGTCGTTTTCAAGGTTGTGGAAACCAATGTTTTCTCCTTAGTGAACGTCTGTTGTTGGTAGAATAATTTTAGAGCCAGTTCAGCATAAAGGTTATGTCTATTCAAGGAAACTATTCTAGTAGATTTTAGGGTACAAACCAATGAGTAGCAATACTAGCTTGGGTTTTTCAAGCTTTGTAGCACCCGCACCGTGAAGCGAAGCTATCCCGTAGGGAATCGCCCTAAAATGTAATTTTTTGTAAAATAGTTCTTGACAATTTAGCCATCAGTTGCTCAATCTTCTCTCTTCCTCTCCCTGCTCTGCGTTCTCTGCGGTTAATAAAAAAAAATCTCCCACAGGAAAGCGTTAATCTATCTTACCAAGTTGAAATAAAATTATGTCTACTACTGATTTATCAAGTTTGAGCCGATCGATCCCAATTGAAAAGATTCGTTACGACGATCGCGGTTTAGTGCCTGCGATCGTCCAAGATTATTTGGACGGTACGGTGTTGATGATGGCGTGGATGAATCGGGAGTCGCTGCAAAAAACGCTCTCTACCGGGCAAACTTGGTTCTGGAGTCGTTCTCGTTCCGAATTGTGGCCCAAAGGCGCAACTTCGGGACACGTTCAAAATGTCAAAGGGCTGCGTTACGACTGCGATAGTGATACTTTGCTAGTCACTGTCGAACAAATCGGAGATATTGCTTGTCACACCGGAGAAAGAAGTTGTTTTCACCAAGTTGATGGGGAAATTTCACCCCCGCCAGGGGATATGTTATCTCAATTATTTGCCGTAATTTGCGCTCGGCGCGATCATCCTAACGAAAGTTCTTATACTTGCAAATTGTTCGAGGGCGGCGACAACAAAATTCTCAAGAAAATTGGCGAAGAGTCGGCGGAAGTTGTAATGGCTTGCAAAGACGACGACAAAGATGGAATTGCTGGAGAAGTTGCGGATTTATTTTATCACACTTTGGTTGCTTTGGCTCACCATCAAGTTGATTTAAGAGCAGTTTACCGCAAATTGGGCGATCGACGAAAATAATCGGTAATTGGGAATTGGTAATTTGGCATCGATAATTGGTAATTGATAATTGCCCTCCTGGACGCATTCCGACTCCTCGAAACCGGGTTTCGACTTCGCTCAACCAGCAGGTTTTTTACCGAATCTGCTGGTTGAGCGAAGTATTTTCGCCCATCAACCCGGTTTCTGGGCCCCCAGGTGTAAATCCTGTGTAATTGAGGGTTTTAACCAAGTAAGTCCTGGGCGAACTCCGAGTGAAGAAACCGGGTTTTTTACCAAGTCTGCAATGCTCTAACGAACTATTTTGCTAAAAAAACCCGGTTCCTGAACCCCCATACGTACTCGTGCGTAAGTCCTATCTAGGTTAGCACTGCTTAAGCGGCAACAGCATCAATTCCTGCCAATTGCAGATAGTGTCGCGACTCCATTTAGAAGGTAAAAGTTGTCCGCAGGACTCCCACCCCTACGGTGTCATTATCCTTAGTTCCTTCAGGATTGAACAGCACAAAAGCTCCGGGTGTAATGCTGATATTATCGTTGACTTTGAAGCGGTAATAAGCTTCTAAATGGTAAGGAGTTGCTTTGTTTTGCTGAAAGCGAGCACCGCCACTTACTGAATCGCGATCGAGTGGCTGTCCAAACAGAATACCTGCATTATTGCCCTGTGCGAACAAATCTCGGAAATGGAAACCTACCATCCAACTGGTGAAAGTTGTAGAAGCATTGCTTCTTCAGGGTAAACGCATCTTAACTTTCACCCAAAATATGCTACAGTTAAATCCGAGTAAATTTCAATGTAGTTTGTTGTAGTTTGGGGGTGCTATCAATGGCAAGAGGTTTTAGTAAAGCTGTAACTTCCCAACAAAAAAAAACAGATTCATTGCCTTCAATGAATATTTTAAATACCAGTTTTTTAGAACATTTTGCCAAGTTGAACGACCCAAGGATAGAAAGAAGTAAAGAACACTTACTCAAAGATATTATAGCGATTGCGATTCTAGCTCTCATCAGCGGTGCCGACGGATGGGTGGCAATAGAAGCCTATGGTAACGCCAAATATGAATGGTTAAAAAGCTTTCTAGAATTACCGAATGGTATACCATCTCATGACACATTTAGTCGAGTCTTTGCCCGAATTGAACCGCAGCAGTTTCAAGAATGTTTTTTGAGTTGGGTAAATGCGATAGTCGGGGAATTAGAACTAAACGTGATTGCCATTGATGGCAAAACAATGAAACAATCTTATGACCGAAATAACCAGCAAAAAGCGCTACATATAGTTACTGCCTGGTCTTCATCTCATCAATTGGTTTTAGGACAAAAAAAAGTCCATAAGAAATCTAACGAGCTGACAGCAATTCCGGAATTAATAGAAATGTTAGAAATTGCCGGAAGTGTAATAACCATCGATGCTATGGGATGTCAAAAAGACATAACATCTCTGATTGTTAAGAAAAAAGGAGATTATATTGTAGCTTTAAAAGGAAATCAACCACTCCTGTATAAAGCCGTAAAAGAATGGTTTGAATTAGCCCAAACATCAGATTATCTAGGTAGAGAGTATAACTATCATGAACAAGTAGAAGCTGGACATCATCGAGTGGAAAAAAGACAGGTATGGACTGTTGATGTATCTGAGTTACCACCACTTCATAATCAAGCATTATGGAGTGGATTAAAAACAGTTGTCATGATAGTTAGTGAACGACGGCTGTGGAATAAAACCACGACAGAAGCTCGTTTTTACTTGAGTAGTTTAAGCAGTAATGCTGAAATAATTGCTGGGGCGATTCGCAGTCATTGGGGCATTGAAAATAGCTTACATTGGACATTAGATGTTACATTTTCTGAAGACAAGAGTCGCATTCGCAAAGATCATTCTTCCGAAAATTTTGCTCTCCTACGTCGGTTAGCTATAAATTTACTAAAACAAGAAAAAACTTCTAAACAAAGTCTAAAAATGAAACGGTATCGAGCGGCAATGGACAATAATTATTTAGTTCAAATTTTAAACTCTGCCAGTTAATGAGCGAAATCTAACATCTATCTAAGAAGGAAAATTATCCGGCTTTAAGAAGTTCAGAAAATCTTAAGGTTCTGATTTAATCTGCTCAGGTCGGGTGAAAATTAATAATTTTAAGAAGGTTTTTTAAGTTATTTAGTAATGCACAAATTCACGTTTTTGTCAAATTAATTTAGATGCGTTTACCCTGATTGCTTCTTTCAGCGTCAGCAACTATCCAACCTCCATAGGTAGAAACAGCAATTTTCGGAGAAAACCGCCAAGTTGCGGTACCGCCAAAGGAATTGAGCCTCACGCCACCGTTAACAGGTTCTCTATCTGATCCCAAAATAGAACCCAAATCGGCATCACCTAATCCTGTAGCAAGAATATTCAATTGGTGGCGACTGTAAGCGTAATTTAAACCTATGTCGATACTGCTGGTAGGTTTAATCGTTAACTGCGCCGCAGCCACCGTACTTCCCTCAAAAGCACCTGCTCCTAAAGGCGTGGCTGGAAAGCCTAAATCAGCGGGCAATGCTGCATTCACACTGCCGTACAAAGCTGTGAGATTGACTTTTTTGGAAACGTTCCAAATAAACCCGCCTGCTGATGCCAAACCGGTGCCAGAAGTGCCGCCGGATACGCGGACTACAGGGTTGTAACCTGCAAACCTAGAGATAGCTTCTTGTCCTTCTCCGGCAAAGGGAGTAATAGCTTGAAAAGCATCAGAAGTTTCAGCTTTCGGGCCGGCAAATAAAGTGATGCTGTTAGAAACTGGAAAAACGTAAAGCAGTTTGTAAAGTTCAACAGCATTGGCGTCAATGCTAGATAGAGTCTGAGGATTAATTCCGGGAAATTGCGGTTCAAAACTCAGTTTGGCTTGACTGTCGGACAAACCGCTAAATGCCCCTGTTGACAAACCTAAATTAGGTCCGAAGCTGCGAATGTTGTAAGCTTGCAAGCCAGTTATCAGCGTATCTTTGCCTGTAAAACTGGTCAGCAGATTCAAGCGCAATCGGTAGTTTAAGACTGTTTCAGTCTCCCTGCTATTGTTTTTGGTAGTGTCGGCAACGCTAAAAATTGCTTCGCCGCTGAGTTTAGTTGTTGTCGAAAATTGATTGGCTTCTAGTTCGGCGGTACGGGATTCTAAAGCATCGACTCGACCCCGCAAAGTGGCTAATTCTGCTGCAAATTCTTCTTGCAATCTTTGCAGTTTGCTTAAGTCTTCCTTGGTTGCTAAGTTGGTTGTACCTGATTTAATTAGCTCAGTAACTTTATCCAAGCAAGCGTTTAAACCTGCGGCAAATTCGTAGCGAGTCATTGCCCGATTGCCTCGGAACGTGCCGTCTGGATATCCTGCTATGCAGCCGTATCTTTCTACTAGAGATTGCAGGGCTTGAAAAGCCCAGTCCGTCGGGCGCACGTCGGAGAGTTGAGATACAGAGGTTACTTGCTGGAGTTCGCTGGATTCTGAAGTTTCGCTGTTGGTTGCTGCGGGTTCTAAGGAAGCGCTGTTTTCGATTTCAGCTAACTTTTCGGAAGTAGAAGTTTCTGTTTGGGCAATTACTGGTGCAGGGTTAGGGGCGAGAATGACAGATGTTTTTTCTGTGACTTCTACTGGTGCCTGCGAGTTTTGGGAAGGGGCAACAGATACTTGTTCTGTGACTTCTGCTGGGGCTGGGTTTGCTGGTTTTTCGGCTAAGTTTAATGAGTTTTCCCCGGAATTTTCTGCGGTTAATGCTGCTGTTTCGGGCAGATTCAGGTTGGCAGTTTCTTGGGGGAGATTGGCGAGTTGATTGGTTGTTGAGACGGTGTTGTCAAATTGCAGCCACTCAACTAATTTTAACTCGGATGTTTCAGGGGCTTTGACCTGATTTTCAACAGTTGTATTCAGGCTAATTTTAGCCTCTGACTCTTTTAAATCTTCACTACCTAATGTCTTTTTTTCGGCGGGAGGCATCGCTGCCAATGGTAAAGAACAGGCAAGTATATACAGTAAACCTACTGCGCCCGCACTAAATAGTAGATGTGCTTTCACTAGAACTCCTCACAAATTGGATGGTAAAATTGCTATTAGCTTCCTAGGAATTGTAAACCTATTTAATATCGCCAACCACAAAGTTTTGAGTTAATATTTTTTATATGTCTAATAAAATAAGTAAAACAACCGCCTGCGATCAGAGCTTAAGACCGCTAGGCATTTTTTGCGAGTTAGTTATTTATCTATCGGGTGGATTAGATTATCACAAAATTGTATTTTAGCAACTATTTTTTTAACATTCGATCGAGCTTTTGCAAAATAACCACAGCCGCAATCACACTAAGAGCCAAACCCAACCAAAAATTATCCGCCGCCCATTTACCTCTATCCAAAGCCAAACCGCCCAGCGGTGGCCCGATTAAATAGCCGATCGCCCAACACTGAGAATTAACCGCCAAATACACGCCCCGCAAAGACTCCGGCGCTAAATCCACCACCAAAGCAGAAGCAAAAGGCGTATAAGCAACAGTCGCAACCGACAAAAAGCTCAAGCCTAAAACAGCTAAAAATAGATTGCCAGTGGCAGCCATTCCCGTCAAGCCGATCGCGATAAATCCCATTCCCCACAGCAACGCAGAAATCATCAAAGCTTTTGGACAAGAAAACCGCCTCAAAGCTTTAACAACAGGCAGTTGCAAAGCCACAGTTAAAAACGTGCTAAAAGCAAACAAAACGGTAATTGTACCTGTTGAAAAGCCTGTTCCCGTCCCCACCGCGACAAACTTGCTAAAGTACAGCGGCATTGTGGTTTGGATTTGGGAAATATATAAGGTGAACAGAGTATTTACTAAAGCATAAACTAGAAGACTTCGATCGCTCAGCGCCACCATCCAACCATTTTTTAGACTTTTTTTGCCTATATCGGCTGAATTAGCTGGTTTGTAGGTTTCGCCGATCGCGATCGCCACCACCGCAAACAGCACTAAAAACGAGATACCATCAATAATAAAGAGCGATCGATAATTACCCGTTACCTCAATCAACAAACCGCCCAAAATAATCCCAACTTGCAAACCCAAATTATCCGCCAGTCGTGTCAAAGCAAAAGCTTCCTGTCGCTGTTCGCCCTCGGTTAAATCCGCCACCATCGTCTCCGTTGGAGGCCAATACAAACCAACGCCAAAACCCATCAGTAAATTGCCCGCAATTAAGCCGGGGAAATCATTAGTCCCCGCCAGTACAAAAGAAGCAGCCGCCGAAATAATTGTCGCCAGCAGTAAAGTTCGGCGCCTTCCCCAAAATTTGGAATCGCAAAAAGAACCGCCCAAAATTCTGCCGAATATTCCCGAAACTGAACCGCTACCCAAACCAATCCCAACAGCAGTAGCAGATAAACCGACGCGATCGACAAAAAATATCGGCGCGTAAAATAAAGTAAAACCGGTGCCGCTTTGGGAGAGGAATCTGCCGGCGGCAAGAATCCAGACTTGAGGGGGGAAGCGGGGCAACCAAGAGGATAATTGAAATTTAGGCATATACAGTTAAATTAGGAGTTATTTCTGGACGCTGAAACCTGGTTTTTTATAAAAAATACGTTACGGTGTTTAATCAGAGTCAAAAACAGGTGTCTTTGATCGCAGTGCATAAGTCCTGTGAGTAATTATTAATTTATTCCGTACTTTTTCCGAATTAGTATTAGTTAACCGAGGTGATGATCAACATAAGTGAGCTTAACAATTCTTCAGCGTCTGTTACACAAAAGTTACCATTAATTTAAAAATACTTAACAGAATTTTAGAAAAAAGTTAGTTAAACTCTAGAAAAGGCAGAAGAAAATTTTAGAGGGTCTAATTATATGACAGCTATTACAACATCAAGAGTGGAATCAATCAAACCGCGCTGGCAAGCAATTGTCATGGTAGCCCTAATTTTCTGGCTCAGCGTTAGCCTGGTTTTGGATCTAGTCATTATGCCCAGTCTCTACGTATCTGGCATGATGACATCTCCCGAGTTTACAACGGCCGGCAATTTAATGTTCTGGGGATTCAACCGCGTTGAGTTAATCTGTTCGGGCCTGGTGACAACGGGTTTGATGGTTTTGAGCAATTTAGTCGGTGACTTCGGCAAGCGCAGCCGCACAGCAATTTTATTATCATTGGTACTTCTGGCGATCGCCCTGATTGACACCTACGCCCTGACACCCCAAATGAGCGCCTTGGGAATGCAGCTAAATCTGTTCGATTCCGCAGCAGAAGTACCCGCTGGGATGAATCTACTGCACCAAGGCTATTTTGCATTGGAAGCCCTGAAGTTGGCTGTCGCCGGTACGCTGCTGGGCTGGTGCTACCAAAACCAAGTTTAATCGACACAAGACTCAGAGGTTGAGTTGAGAAAAACTCAACATTTAGCAGCAGGCATGAATTCACGCCCGCTGCTAATTTTTTTTAAATTTTAAGGCGATCGTAAACACCGGATTTGATATTCATCGGCGTTAATCTGTGTTGCATCTGCCCTCATCTGCGGTTAAAAAAAGAGAATGTATTAACCGCAGATGACAAGGGATTGACGCTGATTCACGCAGATGAAAAGAATAGAGAGATGAATAATCTCCGATGCTAACAGATTTGATCTAACTATACTTTCAAGTTTCCTGAACCCGCGCAAAAACGGATACTTGCGAACAACTCCTCCCGTGGAGAAAGCAAAATTTTAGACTTTTGTTCAAACTCCCAGATTCATCTGTAGAATAAATCTAAAATCTAAAATCTAAAATCTAAAATCGACTGAGGACACGCCTTACTCGGATGCTTCCGGTAAATCTGCTTTTGGCCACAGCAAGCGCAAGCCCATTACCGCAAATCCGATCGCTGCGAGTCCCTTTACCAGTCGTTCCGGCAACACCTCTGCCGTGCTGAAGCCAATGCCCACACCGATTAAACTCGCCAGCAGCAGGGCCGACGCGGTGCCGAAAAATACAGCCCGCGGCGAGTTACAACTACTGCCCAGGGCGATCGCAGCTAATTGACTTTTGTCTCCCAATTCTGACAAAAACACTGTAATAAAACTGATGCCCAAAAGTTGCCAGTCCATGTTTTTTTAGTTCTTAGTTAGCTATTGTAGAAATCTAGGACTTACCGACAAGGCAGACAATTAACCCAGCACTTCCCACAGCAGAACCGCCGAAATCGTCAGTAAAATCACTCCGGCTGCTCTCTCCAAAGTTCTCGGAGCAATCCGACTAGCCAGCCACCTTCCCAGCAACACCCCCAGCAAACTGGTCGCTATCAAAGCCGAACCCGCACCCACAAACACGATCCAAGGATTTCGAGATTCAGCCGTCATCAGCAAAATCGCGAGCTGAGTTTTGTCTCCAATTTCAGCTAAAAAAATAGTTGCAAAAGTCGAAGCAAAAATTGCCCAGTGCTTGGGCTTCAGTTTCTTTTGTTCCTGACAAATATCGGGATTGATAGTCCCTGAGAGTTCAGCGGGCTCCGGGGTTAAAGCAGCACAAATCTCAGTAACCTCTTTTATTTGTAGTTGTACCTGTTGTGGCAAATCATAATTGAGGTTTACTGAGTCAGAAGCAGACAAGCTTGGCGGAACAGAATCAAGTTTCACGGGCAATGAGTGCTAAACGCTATTTATTTTTGACTTGTACTTTTGATTCTAACTTTCTCGGTGCCTGCTTTTACCAAACCAGGGTCATCTTTTTCCCAGGAGATTTAAGCAACTCATTCCTGGAACCACTCACCGCGCCCAAAAAGGGATACAAGCCCCCAGATTTATCTGTCTAGTCAATCTAAAATCTCAAATCTCAAATCTAAAATTGACTGACTGACTTGCTTCATGTGCCGTAAGTTCGATCGCCCGCGTCTCCCAAACCAGGTACAATAAAGCCCTGTTCGTTGACTATTTCGTCGATCGTTGCGGTGTAAATCATCAAACTGGGGTACTCTGCACTCAGCCTCTTCAAAGCCGGAGGAGCAGCCACCACAGAGATAATCCGAATCAAGCTCGGATCAATTCCCCGCTTCGTCAATTCCTGCATTGTCGCTATAATCGTCCCGCCAGTCGCCAGCATCGGCTCGCTAATTATCACCCGCGTTTGCGGGATAAACTGCGCCGGCAATTTGTTCAAATAACAAGTCGGTTGCAGCGTCTCCTCATTTCTTGCCATGCCGAGGTGGTAAACCGACGCCAGCGGCACAACCGTCTGAATTCCGTCGAGCAGTGCCAAACCTGCCCGCAAAATCGGTACCACAACTAACGGAGCTTCCGGGTTGATAAAAGTTGCCGGACATTCGCCCAAAGGAGTCTGCACCGTTGTTTCCACTGTCGGCAGCCATTCTCGAATCGCCTCGTAAGCCAGCCACCTTCCCAATTCTGTCATTGCAGAACGAAAAAGTACCGATGGGGTAGCGGCGTCGCGGGCAACAGCCAGCCAGTGTTTAATTAACGGATGCGGGGGAACGTAAACGCGCAGTTGCAGGGACATTAGGAAATTGGGGAGATTGCTAGGTTTGAGGGATTTTATGCGGTGCGATCGATCTTCTTCGAGGGCTTCGACAACCGGCGATCGATCGCTCTGTGCAACTTATCACATCCTTGAGGGCGCATACAAGCCAGAGATTGAGTTAGAACCCATTCGCCGATCGACCTCCATCACCTTATTGAAATATTTTTCTAATAGTATTGACATTAATTAGCAACAAGGATATAGTGATTTTTAGTGTTCTCCTCTCAAAGGATCGGCAGACGGGGGCAGTCGGCAATGGTAGACTGTTCCCGCATTTTTTTTTGAAGCTGGGGCATTGAGCGTTGGGCATCGGCCAAACAGGGCATCGGGCAAACAGGGCATCGGGCATTGCCGAACTTCGGTCTTCTTGACATCCGTTACATCCGCTACATAATCCGTTGCCGAACTTCTTGCTTCGGGAGCGATCGACTGTAAAATCATAGAAATATTAAGATTTTTAACCGAATGTCAGCTCCTACCCAATCCCAGTTATTTCCTTCCAACTCCCGCCCAACAGAGCAAGAGTTTGATGTAATTGTCATCGGTTCCGGCATTGGCGGACTCGTGACAGCCACTCAGCTAGCCGCTAAGAAAGCCAAAGTTTTAGTGCTCGAAAGCTATACAATTCCGGGGGGTAGTGCTGGATATTTCGATCGAGAAGGCTACAGATTCGATGTCGGCGCCTCCATGATTTTTGGTTTCGGACAGCGTGGCACAACCAACCTCCTCACCCGCGCCCTGAAAGCAGTCAACGTCACCTTAGAAACGATTCCCGACCCCGTACAGCTTCACTATCACTTACCCAGCGGCTTGGAACTTGAAGTTCCCCAGGCTTATGAGAAATACTTGCAAGAATTAACTGACAGGTTCCCTCACGAACGCGAAGGAATCCACAAATTTTACGGCGAATGCTGGAACGTCTTCAACTGCCTCAACGGCATGGAATTGCTATCTCTAGAAGAACCCGGATATCTGGTTCGAGTCTTTTTTCAGAATCCTTTAGCCTGTTTGGGATTAGTAAAATATCTGCCTCAAAATACTGGCGACATTGCGCGGCGCTACATCAAAGACCCTACTTTGCTGAAATTTATCGACATGGAATGCTACTACTGGTCTGTAGTACCCGCAGACTTGACGCCGATGATCAATGCCGGAATGGTATTTTCCGACAGACATTACGGCGGCATCAATTATCCCAAAGGCGGAGTCGGTCAAATCGCCCAAAAATTAGTCGAAGGATTAGAAAAATGCGGCGGGCAAATTCAATACAAAGCTAAGGCGAAAAAAATTATTACAGAAAACGGCCGCGCTGTCGGAGTAGAGCTAGCAACCGGCGAAGTTTACCGGGCAAAGCGGATAGTTTCTAACGCCACGCGCTGGGACACTTTTGAGAAATTGCTGTCTGCCGAAGAGATGCCCGCTAGCGAAAAGAAATGGCAGCAGCGCTATCAAAAAGCCCCCAGTTTCTTGAGTTTGCATTTGGGAGTGGAAGCAAGCGTAATCCCTGCAGGTAGTGCCTGCCACCATATTTTATTAGAAGATTGGAACCAAATGGAAGCGCCGGAGGGAACTGTTTTGGTGTCAATTCCGACGGTGCTCGACCCGGATTTAGCTCCCGCAGGATATCACATCGTTCACGCTTTTACTTCGAGTTGGATGGAAGAGTGGGAAGGACTTTCGCAGCAGGAATACGAGGAGAAAAAGGAAGAGGCTGCAGGAAGAATTATTGAAAGATTAGAAAAGATTTTTCCCGGTTTAGATGCCGGTTTGGATTATATGGAAGTTGGGACAGCGCGTTCTCACCGCCGCTTTTTGGGGCGCGAAGATGGAACTTACGGGCCGATTCCGCGACAGAAGCTAATGGGTTTGCTGGGAATGCCGTTTAATCGAACTTCTATGCCTGGTTTATATTGTGTGGGTGACAGTACGTTTCCCGGACAGGGTTTAAATGCGGTGGCGTTTTCTGGGTTTGCTTGCGCGCACCGAATAGCGGTTGATTTGGGTTTTTAGTGGTAATGGTAGGGTGCGTCAGATTGTTCGCTTGAAATACGACATAAAATGTGAGGCTCCGGGGCAGCCTACAAAAATACTAAAAACCCGGTTTCTGGGGAGAAACCGGGTTTTTAACCTCAAAATTGGTGTTTTCCATTCTTTTAACGAGTTTACTGGTCGTAGCTGCCGCCGACGCCGATTTGGGTATTGTAGATTTTTGCATCAGTGATGGTCATATCTTCCATTGATGCGCCGGATACGTCAGCGGTGTTAATGATAGCCGCGGTCAGATTTGCCCGATCGAGGTCTGCGTCATTTAAACTAGCATTAGTCAGGAAAACTTTAGTTAAGTTAGCACCCGTCAAGTCAGCACCCGTCAAGTCAGCACCTTCGAGGTTTGCCTGAGATAGGTTTGCTCCTCGTAAATTTGCTTCTCTCAAATCAGCACCAATTAAATGAGCTCCCGTTAAATCGGCTCCCGACAAGTCGCACTTAAAACATTGCCCGGTTGACAATAACTGTTCGACGTGAACGGGATTTTCAGCGCGAGCCGGGCCTGCCAACACTAGGGGAGCAATTAAAAAAGTAGCGGCGAATAGATTGCGTTTCATAATCTCTTTTCCTCACAGACTCTGTATTCAAGTTCTTGTCTTGATATCTACAATCGTACCATGGTTGTTTTCGCAACTTGCGATCTAATTCACACATTGGCTGTGATATCGATTGCCCTCAACAACGCATACATGGTCTCGACCAGCTTGCCAAACTTAATTTTGCAAAACTTAACACTGCCGAACTTAATACAGTGCCTTTTTGTAGTAACCTTTTCTAGGTTAGCTAATACAGCCAACAGATGCGTCTTTCTGAAGAGGGAGATGATTCGCAATGCTATGGATGATTTTAGCCGATAATCTTATCGCAAAAAGTTCACAACAAATACATTATTTTTAATAAATGTGTCACGGGATAGAAAATTTAACTTAAAATAAAGATAAGCTTCTAACTTTATAGGTAGAAGAAAAGCAGTCACTGGCCCGATCCCCAGCCCAAGCTCTGCTGCATTTTTAACAATAAATTTTAATTAGGTCTCACCAGCGCCGTAAAAATCCACCTAGTGCTTGGAAATCAGCACTTTTTTGGAATGTCGCAGATTCCACGCGATCGCAAAACTCAATTAAATATGCTCAAAAACGATTCATCCAAGTATCTGCCCACCTTAGCTCAAGTAATAGACCGCTACCCCTTGACAGTGGCGCCCGATACCCCACTAGCAGAAGTAATTACCCTGATGGGCCAACGGCGCCCAAGTTGCTCTCTAAACGCAGTCATTCCACCAACCGATATCTATCAGCCACTAACAGAAATCGTAAATCCGCCCACATCAAGTGCATTCAGAGACGCCACAGGTATCTGCGTCTTTGTCGTGGAAAAATCACTCTTAAAATTATCCTCGCCTTGTGCTCCACATTCTCAATTGCAAGGAATCTTCACAGAAAGGGATCTTGTCGATTTGATTGCCTCGGGCAAAAACTTAAAAGGTGTCACCATCGCACAAGTGATGAGGCAGCCGACAGCAACTCTGACAAAATCCGAGAGTCAAGACATTTTCAGCGCCCTAATTCTGCTGGGGCAACGAAGAATTAAGCATCTGCCAATATTGGATAGTGAAGGTCAACTCTTAGGAGTAATTACGCCGGAAAGCATCCGCCAAGCCATGCTCAAACCGGCAAATATCTTAAAAATGCGCTGCGTGAAAGAAGTAATGACCGCACAAGTCATTCAAGCACCTCGCTCCGCGTCAGTTAGGAGTTTAGCTGAGTTGATGGCGCAGCACCGCGTTAGCTGCGTAGTAATTACTGAATCAACAGAATTATCGAGGGATTCACCGTTCCCTATTCCAGTAGGTATAGTCACAGAACGGGATATTGTGGAATTTCAAGCTTTAGATATAGATTTGTCGCAAACGATCGCCCAAACAGTGATGAGTACCCCCTTATTTAGCCTCAAGCAAGAAGACTCGCTGTGGGTAGCTCATCAGGAAATGCACCAGCGTTTAGTCCGCAGGTTGGTAGTAACGGGAGAATGCGGAGAACTCCTGGGAATAGTTACTCAAACCAACATACTGCGCGTACTTGACCCCATGGAAATGTCCGGGGCGATCGATGTTCTGCACGATTCAGTGGCAGAAAGAACTAGGGAATTGGAAAAAGCGATCGCATCCCTCAGCTTGACTAACGCCAGACTAGAAAGCGAAATTGCTATCCGCGTTAGGGCCGAGGCCAGACTCCACCTTTTAGAATCTGCTGTAGTGAACGCTAACGACGCAATCGTGATTATGGATGCCGGAGACAGCGATATCTCCGACCCCACCATCATCTATGCCAACGAAGCTTTTACCCAAATGACGGGCTACCTACCCCAAGAAATCATCGGACAAACCCCCAGTTGCTTGCGCGGCCCAGAAAGCGACCCCACCCAAGTCGCTAAAATTCGCCTGGGTTTCTCTCGCCGAGAACCCCTACGCCTAGAATTGATTAACTACCGCAAAGACGGTTCAACTTATTGGGTGGAACTCAACAGCGTACCCATTGCCGATACCTCCGGGAACGTTACCAACTGGGTGTCCGTGCAGCGAGATATTACCGATCGCAAGCGCATGGAACAAGCATTTTTTGAAGAAAAAGAACTCGCTCAGGTAACACTACAATCGATCGGCGATGCCGTCATCACTACTGACGCCGACGGCTGTATTTCCACCCTGAATCCAGTTGCCGAAACACTCACGGGTTGGTCTACCTCGGCAGCTAAAGGTTTGCCCCTCGCCAGCGTGCTGAGAATAGTTGACGAAACTACCAGGCTGCCGATCGAAAATATCGCCGAAATCGCTTTGTGCGAAGGTCGGATTGTTGACCAAGGGCGCAACAATTTGCTGATTGCCCACAACAACACCGAATTTGCGATCGACCACTGCGTCGCCCCCATCCACGCTAGCAGCGGCGAAATTGTCGGGGCCGTTGTTGTGTTCCGAGATGTCACCCAAGTGCGAACTCAAGCGCGGCAACTCACCTGGCAGGCAACTCATGACCCCCTGACGCAATTAGTCAACCGCCGGGAATTTGAGTACCAGCTAGAGCACGCCCTACACGGCGCTCAAGGTTACGGCCAAGAACACGTGATGCTTTACCTGGATCTCGATCGCTTCAAAATAGTTAACGACACCTGCGGTCATGCTGCTGGGGACGAACTGCTGCGCCAAGTCAGCCAGCTATTTAAAAGCAATATCCACAAAACCGATATTTTGGCGCGTCTCGGCGGCGATGAATTTGCCGTACTCCTGTACAATCGTCCCGTCGAACGAGGATTGAATGTTGCGGAAACGCTGCTGCGAAGCATTCAGGGCTTCCGCTTTGCGTGGCAGGACAAAACTTTTTCGATCGGCGTCAGTATCGGTTTGGTAGCAATCAATCCCAAAACAGCCTCGACATCTGCGATTTTGAGCGCCGCCGATATGGCCTGCTACGCTGCTAAAAATAAAGGTCGCAACCGGGTACAGGTTTATCAAGCCGGCGATCAAGAATTAATCAAACAGCACGGCGAAACCGAGTGGGTGGTGCAAATTCATCAAGCTTTAGAAGAGAATCGCTTTTGCTTGTACTCTCAGCCGATCGTACCTTTGCTCAACTCTCCCACCACCGGAACCCACTGCGAAATCCTCCTGCGCCTCCAGTTGGAAACTGGTGAGTTGGTGTCGCCGATGGCGTTTATTCCGGCGGCAGAACGCTACAACTTGATGCACGCGATCGACCGCTGGGTAATTCGCACTTTATTTAGCAATTTATCTAAAATTTTCACGGCAAATTTATTAGTCCAAAACCCCGATGTAGACAGCGATAAAATAGTTACCTTCCCTGCTTGCTCTCTTTTGTCTGATCTGCCATCGTCATTTGGCAAATATCCCAACCTTTATTCAATTAACCTTTCTGGGGACAGCCTCAACGAAGAAAAGTTTATCGAGTTTATTCAGGAACAGTTTTCCATCCATCAAATACCGCCGCAAATAATTTGTTTTGAAATTACCGAAACCGTGGCGATCGGTAATCTCAGCAAGGCTGCCAGCTTGATTTGGCAACTCAAGGAACTAGGCTGCCAGTTTGCCTTGGACGACTTCGGCAGCGGGATGTCTTCCTTTGCTTACCTCAAAAGCTTGCCGGTTGATTATCTCAAAATAGACGGCAATTTTATTAAGAATATTGTCGATAATCCTATTGATATCGCAATGGTGGAAGCTATTACCAAAATCGCTCACGTCATGGGAATTAAAACTATTGCCGAGTATGTTGAAAATCAAACAATTATGGATAAACTCAATGAACTTGGGGTAGATTACGCTCAAGGTTATCATTTGGGCAAGCCTCAACCTTGTAACTTCACCTCTCCTATTTTAGAGGAAGTTTTGGGGGAGTTTCCTGTTAATTCTTTGGCTTTTGAGGGTAAGCTGGCTTGTTGAAGAAGGATGTTGGGCAAGGAGCAAGCAATGGGATTTAACGGATTTAAGGGAGGGATGTTGAGGGAACAAGGAAAAGGGAGATGTTAAGTTGTGATCTCAATTCCCCATTCCCCCTTTTCCATTACCCATTACCTTCTACAATTGTTTCCGCTGCTTCAATGTACTGACTGTCTAACAGAAAAGCACCTTTGTCAAAGCGAATTCCCCAATAATTGCCGGGACGCCGATCGATCACAACGCCTTCGGCGCCGATCGCAATTAAATTCGCAGGCCGCAGCATTGGCATCGGTTCGGCAGTTTTGACGTAAGGTGGCATTGCCACAACTCGGACTTTTTGACCGATTGTAAATTCTTTTTCCATAAGTTTTATTGCCTAAAAAAACACGGCGATAAAGGAATTTTAACAAAGAATGTTTTTGTTTGATTGATTGATTAGGGAAGATAATAAAATGGAGAACTATGAAGCGTAATTAAGGGAATTATCGGCAAAATTATTGATATTTTAGGGTACCATCTTCGTTATATTCAAGTTCATAATATTTTCCCCCTAACCCTAAGTCATGAATACATCGTTGGTAGTTTTTGGCTCCCATATCGAAAGGGTTAGTTCTGTTCAATCTTGCCCATTCAGCTATATTTAGCTGGTTAGTTACCCCTGAAGCATCGGCTACGGTTTTGACAATCCAATCAAACATTTTTTTTCCTCTAAGCTGTCTCTCACTCTACCTCTCTATATTAGCTATATATTCACCTATAGGCAATCAAACATTTTTTTCCTCTAAGCTGTATCTCACCCCGAACTCGGACGATCGCCCGTAACACCCATGACCGATCGCGCTACAATTGTCAATCGGGATGAAAATGGCTGATTAGGAAAGTAGAGGAGTAGGTGTTATGGCTACAAGTCGTCGCATTGAGCGTGTAGCTTCAATGGTTAAACGGGAAGTCAGCCTGATGTTGCTGAATGGAATCAAGGACGATCGGGTAGGTGCCGGTATGGTTAGCGTTACCGACGTAATTGTTTCTGGAGACCTTCAGCATACAAAAATTTTTGTCAGCATCTACGGTACTGATGAGGCGAAGGCTGAAACTATGGAAGGTTTGAAATCTGCTACTAGCTACGTCCGCAACCAGTTGGGCCAACGATTGCAACTGCGCCGGACGCCGGAAGTGATTTTTCTCGAAGACCGTTCTTTGGAACGGGGCGATAAAATGTTGATACTGCTGAATCAGCTTTCTGCCGATCGCAAACCGGGTATGTTTGATGACGAAGAATTGGCCGATGGCAATGAAAATGATGATGATGATTTAGAAGCAGACGAGGATTAGGTCTGAAGGTAGTCAACAGCCCAAAGTCAACAGTCAACAGTCAACAGTCAACAAACAATTCCTAATTTCCCATGATTGACAATCTTTCCTTGCCCGAACTGGTAGCCCAGATGTTCGTGGTGCGCGCTTCTGGCTGCTTGTTCGACCACCAAATTCGCTATCCCGAATGGGAACCAACTGCTAGCAAACTCCGCTATTATCTGGAAAAGTTGGGCGTCGGCGGTGTGATTTTGGTCGGGGGAAGTGCTGCGGAGTTGGCAGTTCGATCGCACCAATTGCAGTCTTGGGCAAAGTTTCCGCTACTGCTGGCGGCTGATATTGAGGAAGGTGTCGGCCAGCGGTTCGCGGGGGCGACTTGGTTCGGGCCGCCGATGGCGATTGCTGAAATTGCGCGGCACGATGCAGGTAAAGCCGATCGATATGCTGAACAAATGGGCGCTGTCACTGCGATCGAAGCTAGGGCGATCGGTCTAAATTGGATTCTCGCACCAGTGGTTGATGTTAACAACAATCCCGACAATCCTGTGATTAACGTCCGCGCTTTTGGCGAGACACCGGAAATTGTCGGGAAGTTAGCCGCTGCTTTTATTCGCGGCGCAGGTGAGCACCCGGTTTTGACTACAGCTAAGCATTTTCCCGGCCACGGAGACACGGCGGTTGATTCTCACTTGGAATTGCCGGTTTTGCCGCATTCGCCAGCGAGATTGGCCGAGGTTGAGTTGCCTTCGTTTGTTGAGGCGATCGCTGCTGGGGTCGATGCTGTGATGAGTGCTCACTTGCTGATTCCGACTTGGGATGCCGAGTTTCCTGCTACTCTTTCTCGCAAAATTTTGATCGGGAAGCTGCGAGAAGAGTTGGGATTTGAAGGTTTGATTGTGACGGATGCTTTGGTGATGGGCGCGATCGCCAATAAGTACGGCGCTAATGAAGCTGCTGTTTTGGCTGCTGAGGCTGGTGCTGATGTTTTGCTGATGCCACTTGACCCGGAAGGGGCGATTCTCGCGGTCTGCGAAGCTGTCACTCAAGGGCGGATTTCAATATCACAAATTAAGGAATCTGTCAAGCGCATTTGGAAAGCGAAAATAAAGGTGGGTATGTTGATTTCTGACCCCCCCCAACCCCCCCTTGCTAAGGGGGGGAGCAAGAATTTACAATCCCTGGAGTCGATCGACTTAAGTTTGCTGGCAAACCCACAGGCAAGGGCAACTGCTGCCGATATTTTGCGAGATTCTTTGAAATTTGGTGGCAATCTACCTTTGCAGGTTGCAAAACCCCCAGAAAACCAGCTTTTGCGGAATTTGATTGTTGTAGATGATGTTTTGGGGTGCGAGTTTTTGGGAAACCACACTCCTGCCATCGCCCTTCCGGAACAGTTTGGTTACGAATTGCAACTGATTGACGATCGCACAGGTGCGATCGCTGATAATACAGGTGCAGAGCATTTTTCTCCGACACTGCTGCAAATTTTCATTCGTGGCAATTGCTTCCGAGGCAGTGCAGGTTTGACCGAAGCAGCTCAAGATTGGTTTAAGAAATTATTAAAGACGGGAGAACTGCAAGCTGTGTTAATTTACGGCAGTCCCTACGTTTTAGAGCAATTTTTGCCACACTTGCCTCCGAGTATTCCTTATGTATTTTGTTATGGGCAAATGCCGGCAGCGCAATCTCTCGTTCTAGAAGTGCTATTCGGCATTGACGGAACTGGTAATGCTTGAGTTGCCCGACTCCTAAATCTTTCCTTTGGTGTTTCCGTCAGGACTTAAATTCATCAACCCGGTTTCTCGCAAGAAATGTTGCCTTTGGTGGCAAAGCATCCAGAAACCGGGAATCCGATGCGGGTTCCTAAGTTCTGAATTGAACTTTCCAGCAGATCCGCCTGCTTATGGGGAAAATGTGCTGTTTATCAATATCCTAAGACAGATCCCATCACTTACTAATGATTCGTATAATTTATTTTTATTTACGGCAGTGAATTGTATAGCTGTATACGGACAAAATTTAACTTCCATATTCGTAAGTTTGGACTATATTATTACCAGGGCCATAAAATTTTTTAGTAAAACATTGAGGGCGCATTATGATTCACTCCACTATTCCCCAAATCCAATACTCTTTAGATGTGATCCAAGATGAAGCGCGTCACCTTGTCCACGAGGGCGTACTGAGCCGCCAACAGCCTATATACACGCTTTGCCAATTCATTCCGCCCCGGGAATGGGCTTGTGTAGAGTGCGAATTAGAAAAATGCGACTTCTTGCTGCGCGATCGCATTGCCGACCTGATCGGTTCTGAAAAATGGGACAATGACTAAATTTTGGTTCTCTTAAATTAAGTTGGCAAGTAAACTCCGGCTGTGTTAAAGACTCTTGATTCTTTAATGCTGGGAATTTTCGGCGCGCAAATTTTCCAACTCGGCCCTCAGCGCTGCCATGTGTGCAGTTAATTCTTGAATCTCTAGCTTTACGTTAGGCTGTACAACCGACTCGGGAGAAGCATCAGTCGCTGCATCTGATTGCTTGGGCGAGACAGATTCACTGTCTGCATTCTCCCGATCGCCCGGTTGAGAGAAAATAGTATCTACAAAATTCCGGGCTTCTCGCTCAGTCATTTCTCCTTTTTCCAGCAGTTCATCGGCTAGCTGGCCAAAATCTGACTTAAGTTTGTCAAGATTTTCTTCTCGCTTCAGGGGATCTTGCAATGTCTCAATTAAAAAGGAAGTTGCACCTAAAGTTAGGTGAAATCCTGTTTGCAGCATTTGAGGCAGGTTGTCGGGATTCATCTAAAAATGCCGCTAGAACGTTTTTCTGAGTTTTTGGTTCGCTAGTTGCTCCCAAGTCGGGGCGTAAAGCCGCTTCTTAGCCCGAAGATGCTGGCGTTGTGGGTCGCGATCGCCCCGATTCAGGAAATATCAGCTTTTGGGGGGACGTTTTACCGTTGTGCCAATACTAATCGTACCATTACTGCGTAAATTAATAAATGTCAAGTGTAAACTTTTGTAACTACGAATCGAGACTTTCCAACAGGAAGGCTCAGTCTATTTTAGATTTTAGATTTTAGATTTTAGATTGAACAGGACTTAGGCACTGCGACTAAAAAACCCGGTGGCTGATTACCCGTGCGTAAATCCTGTTCAAGCCCATTAAGGATACAGCGCCTCACCGGTGGAGGGGTCAAATATAAATATTCGATCGAAGTCAAGCTGTACCTTTAGTCGATCGCCCGATCGCAAGCGAACACTCGCAGGTACTTGCAACTGTACAGTAGTTTCAGCACTCAACAAAGGCAAACTCGCCCGAATCAAAGTTTCTCGCCCCAGAGGTTCCACTACTTTTACCTCTACATCGAGGGGGACTTTTTCTAAAGCCCAAACATCGGTTTTCAAATCATCATCTTCTACTGTTTGTGGCGTAAAGATTTCTATATTTTCTGGACGGATGCCCAAATCAAACCCTTGTCCTTCTCTCGCCTGCAATTTTTTCTGAATCGAGGGCGGACAGGCTAAAGCTTGATCTCCTATTTGAAAGGATTCGTTAGTATAAATGGCCGGCAAAATGTTCATGGCGGGATTGCCTAAAAATGTGGCAACCATGCGGTTAGCTGGTTTCGCATAAATGCTTTGCGGGTCTCCAATTTGTTGAATTTTTCCCCCATTTAAGACGACAATCTTATCAGCTAAAGTCATCGCTTCCACTTGGTCGTGGGTGACGTAAATTGTGGTAATTCCCAGCCGTTGATGCAGTTGTTTGAGTTCTGCTCTAGTGTCGTCTCGCAGTTGAGCATCGAGGTTAGAAAGCGGTTCATCTAAAAGAAATACTTTCGGTTCGCGGGCGATCGCCCTTCCTAGTGCTACCCGCTGCTGCTGTCCGCCTGATAGCTGTTTGGGCTTACGCTTGAGAAGGTGGTCGATCGAGAGCGATCGGGCTACTGTTTCGACTCGTTCTTGAATTTTAGTCGGGTCAACATTCCGCATCCGCAATCCAAATGCCAAGTTTTCTGCGACAGTCATGTGCGGATAAAGCGCGTAATTTTGAAACACCATTGCTACATCCCGCTGTCTCGCCGGAATGTTGTTAACTAAATTATCTCCGATGTAAAGATTGCCGGAAGTGGCGGTTTCTAAACCTGCAATTGTCCGCATAATTGTCGATTTCCCGCAGCCGGAGGGCCCGACTAATACCCAAAATTCCCCGTCCGGGATTTTGAAGCTGATGTTTTCGATCGCGGTGACGTTTTGGTAGCGTCGGGTAATATTTTCTAAGCGAACATTTGCCATTTTTTAAGTGTAATTGGTAATTGATAATTAGTGCTTTTTACCTTCAGCCTTCAGGGTTCAGAAAACTGTTCTAATTCTAAAACTGTGCGGTCTAATTCTTCAACTATAGGCGTTAACTCAGCTTGGCGGAATGCTTCTACTAAAGAACGATAATACCAGAGAGAACCGTCTTTGCCACCTTTGAAGCGTTCCCAAACAGTATCTCCTAATTGACGGGAATCTTTCAGGATCGATCGAACATTATAAAGTTTATCAGCAGCCGAGACTAATCTTACTGAGGCTGAAGCTGTAGAAATGCGATCGATATAAGCTTGTTTTCGCTGTCGCCAAGGGGGTTTCGGCGTCTCGTCACTGTCGGTACAGCCGTCTACAATAGCTGTGACAGTATCCCCAAAGCGGCGGCGGATGGCTTCGCGGGTGGTGGCGCCGCCTTGATCTTCGATCGCATCGTGAAGCAAAGCTGCGATCGCCTCATCTTCATTTGCCCCATATTCTAAAGCTATACTAGCAGTGCCCAACAAATGGGCAATGTAGGGAACGCCGGAACCTTTGCGAACTTGGGTAGCGTGCAATTCGGCAGCATAGGTGAGGGCTTCAGAAAAACGGTTTGAGAGAATCATGAAAGTCACCTTTCTGAATTGCTATGATATATAAATTGTAGGGCTAAGTTGAAAAGACAAAATCTACCAAGTTCACTAAAATCGTCACGATGCGATCGAGAGCGAGCGCTTGTAAAGTTATAATCGTTAAACAGAGGTTTCGAGCATGACAGCTACTATAATTATACCAAAAAATGCCGACCAAAACTCAGAGCCAGAATTACCGAAAAATTTAGAAAACACAGCAGAAATTCCGCCAGAATTTGAGCAAGAAAAAGTCATATCTCTCGCAGAGTTTTTAGTCCACCCTCCCGATAGAATGGAATGGGTTGACGGCAACTTAGTGGATAAAACAGGAATGACATTTAAGCACAGTCTAGCTCAATCTAAATTAGCCCGTTACTGGGGAAATTACAAAGAGTCCAGCGGACAGGGAGGAGAAGTTCTCACCGAAATACTTTGCCGCACTAGCAAGCAGGGTCGCCGTCCCGATGTTGCTTACATTACTCCTGAACTTCTGCCACAATCAGGCAATTTTACAGCATTTTCCCAAAGTTTTCCTTTGATAGCGGAAGTTGCTTCCCCCGAAGATAGCGGCGAAGATTTATTCGCAAAAGCTCAAGAATATTTGGAATCAGGATGTTTAGAAGTTTGGTTGCTGTTTCCTGAAGCAAGATTAATATTTGTCAATGGGGGGCAAAGCTGGCGGTTGTTTAATGCCGATGAACTTGTTAACACTCAAAGTGTGCTTGCAGGTTTTAGCGTAGCCGTAAGTGAATTGTTGGCTTGAGGAATTTGTTAAAATAATATATTAAAATTACAAAAATAGCAGTTAAAACAATGGATTTTAATATGATTAACTTTAGGTTGAGACGGGGCTTAATGAGTATATTGGAGCGAACAAACATAATTCAATATCCTATAAAGGTAACTTTGAACTCTTGATAAATTCGCTCGTGTCCCAACTATAAATTTCTGTTATTTCCAATTAACTCAAAGGCGTTTTTCTGGATTTTAAAGAGTGTGCAGCTCAGCTTCATCATAATGGACGAGTAATCAATTTTTCTTAGTCTGTTACCCGTTTAATTTTGCCTACTTATGGCGTTTACTGAAGAACAAAAGCAGCGGTATATCGCTCTTTTGTCACTCTGGGAAGACTATAATCAAGGAAAATCGCTGAAACCTGGTGCCTGATTATGATAGCGCCGAGGGAGTCATTCCTGTAATTGAAGATGATCCTGATTTCCACTTTTCCTCCGCCTGGACAGACAAAAGAGCGATAGTTTTAATTATCGAGCTGCATAAAATATTGAAATCTCAACTATCAATTAAAACAGGGCGGCGGCTAACAACAGCCACCGCCCTCCAGATAGTATTGGGCTATCTAAATCTGTGCTTACGCAGGAAGCAAGACTGAATCAATAATGTGGATGACGCCATTATCAGCAGCAACATCGGCTGTTGTAACGGTAGAATCATTGATTTTGACGCCATTGGAAGCATCAATTTTAACTTCTGAACCTTCCACTGTCTTGGCAGATTTCAGCTTGACCACATCAGCGGCCATAACTTTGCCAGAAACGACATGATAAGTCAAGATTTTTGTCAGCTTAGGAATGTCCTTAAGCAGTGCTTCTACAGTACCTGCGGGAAGCTTAGCAAAAGCTTCGTCAGTAGGCGCGAAAACTGTGAAGGGGCCAGCGCCTTTGAGAGTATCTACTAAACCAGCGGCTTGGACTGCAGCAACTAGGGTAGTAAAAGAGCCTGCCGAAACGGCGGTATCAACGATATCAGCCAAGTGAGTCACCTAGTTTTTGTAATCTATAAATCACTATAACGCTAAAAAGTTAATTTAGCTACATTAATTTTTTCTCTGGTTCTGTCTGGTTTTCTGATTATTTAAGATAGCATTTTTTATTCAACTCTTGTCCTAAAATACCTATCTAAAGGTAGATATTTGTTTTTCCGTTTTACTGTATTTTTATTTATTCATGTAATCCTAAATACATTAGTAAGACGATCGCCCCTGCGCGCTGTTTAAAGGTAAACGCAGGGGCGAGACAGCATCGCCCCTGCTACGACATTTTGATTGACTTGGCAAAACACTCAACCTTCAGCGCAGCGCTAACACCTTACAAAAACCCGCCACCCCGACTGATGGCAACAGTTTGGGAAATCCCGATTTAAACTGTTAACAACCATTAATTAGGGGAAGAGTGACATGAGATACAAACTACTAGGTCACAGCGGACTTCGCGTTTCCGAAATCTGCCTCGGCACTATGACTTTTGGGGAAGAGTGGGGTTGGGGGAGCTCCTACGACGAAAGCCGTAAAATGTTCGACGCCTTTGCAGAAGCGGGCGGCAATTTCATTGATACCGCGAATCTCTACACCAACGGTACTAGCGAAAAATATGTCGGTGAGTTCATCGCAGCCGATCGCGAAAAATGGGTAGTTGCCACGAAGTATAGCCTCAACATGAAGAATGGCGAAATCAATGGTTTCGGCAACCACCGCAAAAATATGGTGCAAGCAGTAGAAGCAAGTTTGAAGCGATTGCAAGTTGATTACATAGATTTGCTGTGGCTGCACGCTTGGGATTTTACGACACCCGTTGAAGAAGTAATGCGCGCTTTTGACGATTTGGTGCGCGCCGGCAAAGTTCTTTACATAGGCATTTCCGATACGCCGGCTTGGATTATTTCTCAAGCAAATACGATCGCCAATCTGCGCGGTTGGACACCATTTATCGGCTTGCAAATCGAGTATTCTTTAAAAGAGCGAACTCCTGAACGGGAGTTGATCCCTATGGCAAAAGCCTTTGATATTGGCGTCACAGCTTGGAGCCCCCTAGCAGCCGGTTTACTGACAGGAAAATACAACACTTCAGAAACAGCCAGTGAAGCTAAACGGCTGAATTCACCTGAATCGGGAAAAATTAACGAACGAGACCTCAAAATTGCTGACGAAGTTAGCAAAATAGCAGCCGAAATTGGCAAACCTGCTTCTCAAGTAGCTCTAAATTGGCTGATCCAACAACCAGTCGAAGTTATTCCGATTGTGGGTTCGCGCAAACTCTCACAACTTCAGGAAAATCTGGCCTGTTTGGAGTTTGAATTAACCCCGGAACAAATGCAGCAGTTAGACAAAGTAAGTGCAATTGAATTGGGTTTTCCTCACGATTTCTTAAAGAGTTCAACGGTGCAAGATTTTGCCTTTGGAGGAGGAATCGCCAAAATTGACAGCCGCAGACTGTAAAGTTGCTGCTATTTTCTAGTCGCGGGTTTACGTCGATATTTGGCGTTTGATTGCAGATATCGGCGAACGCGGCTTTAGAGGGATGATTGACATTTGTGCTGTGGGCGCGAGGTGAAACTGACGCCCACAGCGCAAATGTCATCACCTTGGTTTCTTGGCATCTACTCGCGCAAAATCTTAGGTTTATCGTTGCGGTTGCCTGGTTTCTTTCGTATTGTTGAGACAGGTCTTCTTCGGTGAGTTTAACCCCACTCTATAAACTGTCAATTGTTAATCTATCGGAAGTCAGAAATGTCGATTAAGTTTCTGTATATTAGGATACAAATTTACCAAATTAGAGATCTGATGAGTTAAAAAAAAGCAAGGTTTGTCAAATCAAAAAGCAACATAAACTTGATGGCAAATTTTCTCTCATCTTCAAATAAAGCAATAAAACTCGCTCTTTTTTCACCCCGTACCTGCCAGTTAAGAGTCATTTTACAAGGTCGATCGGCATTTTAACGGCTTTTGAACCCAGCGTGCAAGCTAGGTGTCTCCTGAGATAAAAGTCATCCTTCAGATAGAAGTTAGGGCAGAAAAACTGGGTTACATTTAACAACAATAGCAAGTCTAACAATAATAACTTATCTCTAAGTTTCAATTTTGAAAAAAGCAGATAAGCCTGTTTTTTCCGCAGCTAAACAGTTTCTTTGTTTGGCTCCCTGAATGCGGCGCTTGCTCGTCAATAAAAGTTCTCAGATTTATGCTTTCGACTTTCAGTAAGACAATGCTGAGAAATATATCCTATTGACCAGTTTTAACTGACAAATTTTCATTGACAAATTCCAGAGGCTAATATGTCGCCCCCAGAAAACTCAGTAAACAATAATTATAGCAATAAAGGTCGAGCATGGGAGATACGATTTACCTCTATAGATTCAGCCAAATCGCCCTCTCAATTCGCTACCTCGCCCGCATTGCGCGCCAACTTATCAAAAGGTGATGCTTTAGATGCACCGGATTTAGTTTGCCTGTCTCATCTGCGGTGGAATTTTGTCTATCAGCGGCCGCAACATCTCTTGAGTCGCTGTGCCAAAAATCGTCGCGTATTCTTTGTAGAAGAACCTATTTTGAGCGCGGCTACAGATTGGTGGCTTGATGTCAGCATCCACGAAAGCGGAGTCTGGGTAATAGTACCGCACCTCAGCGAAGGAACCAGCGAAGCAACAGCACAAACTGCTCAGCAAGCCATGCTAGATGATTTGTTTCGAGCGGCAGAAATTAGTCAGTACATACTCTGGTATTACACACCAATGGCTGTCAGTTTCACAAACCACTTAAAGCCGCTAGCTGTAGTCTACGACTGCATGGATGAACTGTCAGCATTCAAAGGCGCACACCCCGATTTAAAAACCAATGAAAATCAACTATTAAAGCGCGCTAGCGTAGTATTTACAGGCGGACACAGCCTTTACGAAGCTAAACAGCACCAGCACGAAAACATTCACCCCTTTCCCAGCAGCATCGAAAAAGAACACTTTGCGACAGCCAGGAATCTTTCAGAAGAACCGGCGGATCAAAAAGACATTCCTCACCCGCGTTTGGGATTTTATGGCGTCATAGACGAACGCATGGATATCGAACTGCTGGCGGGCATGGCCCAAGCAAGGCCGGACTGGCATTTAGTCATCATTGGCCCGGTGGTAAAAATCGATCCGGAAACTCTGCCAACTCCCCCCAATATCCACTATCTCGGCGGCAAATCTTATCAAGAACTGCCAGCGTATCTTGCCGGGTGGGATATAGCCATGCTGCCTTTTGCGATTAACGAATCGACTAAGTTTATTAGTCCGACGAAAACTCCAGAATACCTCGCTGCAGGCAAACCTGTGATTTCTACTCCGATCCGCGACGTGGTGCGACCCTACGGAGAAAACGGCTTGGTTCGGATTGCTAGCAATTCTGAAGAATTCGTTGCTTGTGCTGAAGAAATATTCAGCGAAAGTTCGGACGTTCGCACCAAATGGCTCAGCGAAGTAGACGCCTTTTTAGCAGACAATTCTTGGGACAATACCTGGAGCGAAATGCTGGGGTTGATCGAAAGTGCGATCGATGATAAAAGGCAGAAAGCCGAAGGCAGGATGAAAGTTTTAAGTTAGGAATGTTGAGGTTGAAGTTAAAGAGTTACACGTTACGGATTCAAAACTTAACACTCAACACTCCTCGCTGTATGTCCAATTACCAATTATTCCTTACCCTTACCCACAATCAGAGGTGTTTCAATGTTTGACTATTTAATCGTCGGAGCAGGATTTGCAGGTAGCGTCATTGCCGAAAGACTAGCAAATGAAGCCGGAAAAACAGTTCTGATAATTGATACCCGCAACCACATCGGTGGGAACGCATACGATCACTACGACAACCACGGCATCCTCGTACACAAATACGGCCCCCACATTTTTCACACCAATTCGCGCCCAGTTTTCGAGTATCTTTCACGGTTCACCGAGTGGCGGCCCTACGAACACCGCGTCCTCGCCAGCGTTGACGGTCAACTCCTGCCAATTCCGATCAATCTCAACACCGTAAACAAACTTTACGGACTGAATCTCACCTCATTTGAAGTAGAAGATTTCTTCGCGAAAGTAGCAGAACCAAAGGATTACATTCGCACTTCTGAAGATGTAGTTGTCAGCAAAGTGGGTCGCGAACTTTACGAGAAATTCTTCCGCAACTACACCCGCAAACAGTGGGGAATGGACCCGTCGGAACTCGACAACTCAGTGATTGCGCGCGTACCCACTCGCATTAACCGGGACGATCGCTATTTCACCGATACTTATCAAGCAATGCCGCTGCACGGCTACACTCGGATGTTTGAAAAGATGCTTTCTCACCCAAACATCAAGGTGATGCTGAATACCGACTACCGGGAGATTGAGGGTTTTATCCCTTACGGGGAAATGATTTACACCGGGCCGGTCGATTCCTATTTCAATTATTGCTATGGCAAACTTCCTTACCGTTCCTTGGAATTTAAGCACGAAACGCTGAACGTACCTGTACACCAAGAAGCACCGGTGGTAAATTACCCCAACGAGCATTTATATACTCGGTGCACGGAGTTTAAATACCTCACCGGACAAGAGCATCAAAAAACTAGCATTGTCTACGAATATCCCCAAGCTGAGGGAGACCCTTACTACCCGGTTCCGCGTCCTGAAAATGCCGAAATTTACAAGAAATATAAGGCTTTGGCTGATGCAACTCCGGGAGTCTCTTTCGTAGGAAGGCTGGCGACTTACAGGTATTACAACATGGATCAAGTGGTCGCTCAAGCTCTGACAACTTACAAACAAATTACTACCAAGCCGGTGATTGAATTGGTAGAAAATGTTAACGGTTCTGCCTCTAATGTAAGCTCCTCCAATGAAGTTGCCCCTCGCCCAGCAGCAGCTTCTCTAGAAGTCGCTGCTGTCAACAACGGCAACAGCAACGGCAACGGCAACAGCAAATCTGTTAGCAAGTAGCTGGAAGCTGCGAGTTACGGGTAAAAGGTAAGGTGCCCACGGAGCACCTTACTCGGTTTTCATCAAAAGTTATTTAATAATTCAAACAAACATTGAGGTGAAAATGAAAGTTATAGTTAAAATTGTTTTGTCTCATGAGGTTTTGGAAATTTCTCAATCTGCTCAGTTTCAGAAAGAAATACAGCGCCTAATTGAAAGCGGTGGCAAAATTATTATGCTGGATTTCTCAAAAATAAATTTCCTGAAAAATTCCGAGTTAATGGCTGTAGTGGCGATCGTGAAATTAGTTAGAGACAGCGAATGTATACTTTTGCTCTCTGCCATGAGCGAACAAGTTAGAATTCTATTTGAACTCACGGGACTACAGCAAATATTTCATTGTTTGCCGTTTGCCGAAGAATTTTCTCTCAAAAGTGAGCTAACTGAACCGTTAGGAGGTTTGCAAAGTCTTGCTAGCTAGAGCGAGAGGGGGAGAGGTGGAGAGTCAGTGATAGGAAAAATATTCCTGGTTTTTTCTTCTTTCTTTTGATTAATGAGTTCAGCACAAGAGATCCTTCAGATGAGGCTGTTTTAAGGTGCAGAACTTTTGCAAATTAATCAGCAAAAAACTTGTCAAAGTCGGGGCAATTGTCGCTAACCTATATATATAACTTCAGGTAGATGTGCCGATGAGTTGGTTAGGTAGAGAACTAGAAAATTGCGAGATAGAAGAGTCTGCAACTCTTGATAGTAAGGTGACAGTTCAAGGACGGAAAACAGGTTATCCGCGCCCCCAACTGCGCCGGAGCAACTGGATTTGTCTCAATGGTCAGTGGAGGTTTGCTTACGATGACGCGGGCCACTGCGTGCAGCCGATCGATATTTCTGAGTGGACTCACACTATAGAAGTGCCGTTTGCTCCAGAATCGGCAAAAAGCGGGATCGGCGACACGAATTTTCACGCCAACTGCTGGTATGAACGCGAATTTGACATACCTCACACAGAAGGCAGAGTTCTCCTCCACTTTGGGGCCGTAGACTACCGCGCCCGCGTCTGGGTGAACGGTCAGTTTGTCATCGAACACGAAGGCGGACACACTCCTTTCACTGCCGACATTACAGCAGTTGTGAACTTCAACGGGCCGCAGCGGGTGACAGTCTGGGCCCAGGACGACCCGCAAGGTTTGGAGCAACCGCGCGGCAAGCAAGATTGGCAAATAGAGCCACATAGTATTTGGTATCCGCGCACGACAGGCATTTGGCAGACAGTGTGGGTAGAATTGGTGCCTCACACTTATATCGAGCGCATCCGCTGGACTCCCCAGTTTGAACGCTGGGAAATCGGTTTTGAAGCGTTTGTCGCGGGCGATCGCCAGTCGGGAATCCAGATTAAAGTTAAACTGTCGATCGGCTGTCTGCTGCTGGTCAACGACACCTACGAAGTCCTCAATGGCGAAATCCACCGCCGCATCGCCCTCTCCGACCCTGGTATCGACGACTACCGCAACGAATTGCTGTGGAGTCCCGAAAAACCGACGCTAATTAACGCTCAAGTGCAGTTGTGGGCAGACGGCAAACTACTCGACGAGGTTAAATCTTATACCGCCATGCGGACGGTCAGCATCCAGCGCGATCGCTTCATGCTAAACGGCCGCCCCTACTATTTGCGACTGGTGCTCGACCAAGGTTACTGGCCCGACACCATGATGACTGCCCCCTCCGACGAAGCTTTGCGGCACGATGTCGAATTAGTCAAAGCAATGGGTTTCAACGGCGTCCGCAAGCACCAAAAAATCGAAGACCCCCGATTTTTGTACTGGGCTGACGTGCTCGGGCTCTTAGTTTGGGAAGAAATGCCCAGCGCCTACCGTTTCACTCCCAAAGCCGTGCAACGGCTGACGCGGGAGTGGACGGAAGTCATTGAGCGCGACGGCAGCCACCCCTGTATCGTAGTCTGGGTGCCGTTCAACGAATCCTGGGGAGTTCCGAATTTAGTCGAAGCAGCCGCCCACCGCAACTACGTGCAAGCGCTGTATTTCTTGACCAAAACCCTCGATCCGACTCGCCCCGTCATCGGTAACGACGGCTGGGAAAGCATCGATACCGACATCCTGGCGATTCACGACTACGACAACAACCCGCACACCCTAGCCAAGCGCTACGGGCCTGAAGTCCAGCTAGCGGATTTGTTCGATCGCGGGCGTCCCGGCGGGCGAGTCCTCACCCTCGACGGGCACCCGCACCAAGGACAGCCGATGATGCTGACAGAATTCGGTGGCATCGCCTGCGCCGGTCGCGAAAACCCCGATTTTTACAGGGTTTGGGGCTACGTGCGCGCGTCGGACACCCAGGAACTGCAAAGGCGCTACAGCGCGCTGTTGAAGGTGGTAAACCAAGTGGAAATGTTCAGCGGATTTTGTTACACCCAGTTAACCGATACTTACCAAGAAGCTAACGGTTTGCTGTATGCCGATCGTACTCCCAAGTTTCCCATAGAGGTGATCGCAGCGGCAACTCTCGGCTGGGATATTCCCGAAGAAAGTTCACAGCCGCAAGCTATTACTCAGTGCTAATCGGGCATGGGGCATGGGGCATGGGGCATGGGGGATCGGTTATTAGTTATTAGTTATTAGTTATTAGTTATTAGTTATTAGTTAATTGCTAACAATTACCAATTTCTAAATTCCTAATACCCAATGCCCAATGCCCCATGCCCCATGCCTAATGCCCAATGCCCAATGACCCATTACCCATTCGATTGATGTTTCAAAGTTTTTTCATGGGCGGATTTGAATGTTCCACCCACAGAGTGCAATCTGGAAAACGCCTCGATGTCACAGCCGCCACCGGTCACGATAAATTTGCAGCAGCCGACTACCAACGCTTGCAGGAACAAGGCATTTATACAGTCCGCGAAGGCCTCCGCTGGCACTTAATTGAACAGACACCCGGAAAATACGATTTTTCCAGTTCCCTGCCAATCATCCGGGCCGCCCGCGACATGAAAATGCAGGTAATTTGGGATTTGTTTCACTACGGCTGGCCAGACGATATTGATATTTTCAGTCCAGAATTTGTGTCCAGGTTTGCAAACATGGTGCGCGCTTTTATGGAAGTGCTAACTGAGGAAACCGACCAAACACCTTTCGTGACACCTGTTAATGAAATTTCATTTATTGCTTGGGCCGGCGGCGATGTCGCCTACATCAATCCGTTTGCCAAAGGGCGGGGAGACGAGCTCAAAATCCAGTTAATCAAAGCTGCGATCGCAGCGATAGAATCAGTTTGGGAAGTCAATCCCCGCACTCGCATCGTTCAAATCGATCCCACAATTAACATTATTGCCGATCCTGACAAACCGGAGGATCGGGACGCAGCGGAAGGTTATCGCTTATCTCAATATCAAGCTTGGGATATGTTGGCTGGACGTTTTCGCCCGGAACTCGGCGGTAAGGAAAAATATCTCGATATTATTGGGGTGAATTATTACGATCGCAATCAGTGGATTCACAATGAAGACCCGATGAAATACACCGATCCGCTGTACCGCCCGTTTCGTGAAATGCTGCAAGAAGTGTTTGAGCGCTACCGCCGCCCTTTATTCATAGCAGAAACAGGCACTGAAGACGATTTTAGACCTGTCTGGTTTAATTATGTGTGCACTGAGGTAATGGCGGCGATGAAAGCAGGAGTTCCGATAGAGGGAATCTGCTTGTATCCGATTGTTAACCATCCGGGTTGGGACGACGACAGGCACTGTTACAATGGTTTGTGGGATTATTGCAATGAATCGGGCGATCGAGAAATTTACCAGCCTTTGGCGGATGAATTGCAGTTTCAAAGGCAGCAGATTGAACCGTTGCTGAAGTTGCAGGATTGATAGCTGCGATCTAATTCTGTAGGGTGCGCTGCGGCGCACCTTAAGCTATTAATCTAATTAGGGCTTGCTGGATAAGTGCAGAAAGGTTACACGCCTTGGTTAGGTGATCGCACGATCAAGAAAAGTGTGCAAAATAAACAGGTAAAATAGTACAAAATCTTTGCATCACGAGCCTGCGCTCGTGTACATAAAAGCTGAGCTTGCTTCCCCCTCACCCTCCGACTTTGAACTCCCCTCATGTGGAAGGTTGTCACTCCTTAACCGTTGGGTAAAAATGGCCCAACTAATCCCGTGGGATGAATTTGAATCAGAATATGCGGCTAACTTCCCCGTAGAAAAGAGTGCACCCGCCAAATCATTTAGGATGGCATTAGGGGCATTAATTTTTAAATAAAAATTAGGAATTAGCGATCGTCCAATAGTAGAACAAATCCGGGAAAACCCCTATCTACAATACTTTATCGGTCAATGAAGCTACAGCAATGAGTTCGCATTTGACCCATCTTTATGAGTGCACTTTCGCCAAATAATTATAGCAATCCTAAATCATTATCAAGACTATGATGCAATTATATGCAATACTTGATTTGACAATAAAAAAATGAATAACTTACAACTGCAACAAAAAGATAGGGAAATAGAAATAGCTTATGAGAGAATCTTTCATTAAAAGCGATCTCGATGCCAGATAACTAAAACGAGCAATAGCTGTAAGGATGGCGATCTCAGGTAATATTTACCATGAAATTAGCAATATTTTAGGTGTAAGTAATTTTTTTATTGGTTATTGGAAAAAGCAATTTAAAACCAAAGGCATCGCCGGAATCAAACTAGGACATAAAGGGCGAAAAGGGTATTTAACAGCTCGACAAAATACTGAAGTAACCGAGTGGTTAAACAATAAATAATATTATAATTCAATACGGTTCAGTTAAGGCTCAAACCCTGGTAAGTTAGGTATGGTGTCCACAAAAGGAGAGCAAGTTAGCGTGCATCTCAAATAATTCTCACTTTTTATCTGCCAAAATCCCAAGTAAGGAGATATTCAACGCCATAGAGATAGCAATTCCAGCAAGTGCCATCGAACAAGCTATTGCGAAAACAAATGTTGAAGAAAAACGTCATCGCGCCTGCGCCAGCATAACTGGTAGTGTGTCTGGTAATCGCCATGAGCCTGTGGTCAAAAGATTCAATGCGGAATGTCTGAAAAATTTTAATTAATGGTCTTAATGAAGCATGGATAAAAATTGGTAAATATTGGCAGTTTCCATGTAAATCGGCAATTACTCAAGCCAGACAAAGATTAGGAGCAGGCGTGATGAGACAGTTGTTTCATTCATTAGTGCGACCAATGGCTACAGTTGAAACAGTAGGAGCTTTTATCAGCGAAGTCAGGGTCGTAGTGATAGATGGAACCTGCTTAGATATCCCCTCTGCGTGATGAAAATGCTAGGGCTTGTGGTCGTCCAGGAAGTCGTCCGGGTACGATAGCAGCGTTCCCCAAAGCTAGATTAGTCATTTTAGTAGAGGCAGGAACACATTTAATATTTTACGCCTTAATGTGTCCATATAAAATGGGATAAAGAGTAAGAGCGTTAAAGTTTTTACGTTCTGCAACGGCGGGAATGCTATTGATGTGGGATAGAGGTTTACATTCTTATGCGATGGTAGAAGCCACAGTCAGTAAAGGTTGTGAGTATTGGGGGCGAATTCCATCCCACGTTAAATTCTTAAACGAAACACAATTAGATGATGGTTCATATTTGAGTTGGATTTATCCATCCGGCAATTTAATAAAAAAAGGATTTCAGGCCATAAAGGTAAGAGTAATTGAGTACACAATTGAGAATTACTACAGCCCAGAAGCACAAATTAGATATCGTTTAATTACCAGCTTGTTGGACGCGGAAAATTTTCGGGCCCAGTTCCTTGCCTATGAATATCATCAAGGTTGGGAAGTTGAGAATACGATTGATGAACTGAAAGTATATTTATTAGGACGAAAAACTCATATTCGTTCTCAAAAACCAAAGGAGGGGGTACAAGAAATTTATGGTTTCCTACTAGGGCCCAAGATCGGTAAGGTCATTGATTTTTCAAACGGCAAGCAACTCAAGCATTTCACCCTTGCGTCTTTCTTTTACTGGCAGATTACGAGTTGTTCGTCGTGCGCTCCCAAAATTTCAGGGGTTACAACCACAGGCAATTCCCTTTTTTGGGCTTGGTTGACTTGGGAGATTCTTGATCAAAATATACCGGAAAGAGTTCCGAGAAACAACCCAAGAGTCGTGAAAAAGCCTGTCTCAAAGTTTCTGTCTAAACAAGTTAAACACAGAGGTACTGGAATCATAATGAATCCTCCTGATATTTATTGTTTGAAGCATTGCATAGCCTTAACTGAACCGTATTGACTTATAGGGGATTATTGACAGGTTTATTAACTCATAAGATCGGCAGCGATCGCCCCACCCAAATAGTCCTGAATCCACATCGAGGCCAGAAACCGGGTTTCTTCCTATATCTCTAGCCCAGAATCTGCGATTTTTCATAGAAACCCCGTTTCTTCGCGTAACTCCTACCAAATCAAAATCTGGCAATACCCTAAATATAATTAAAATTTGTTAAGATTAACTCGACCTCAGCGCCGGCATCCCATCCGCCGCTAAACCTGCCCTTCCCCAGTCCCCACAACAATGCTGCGACTCGAACACATCAGTAAAATTTACCCCACAGGCGTCGTACTCAAAGATGTCACCTGGGAAGTCAAGCCAGGCGATCGCATCGGCTTAGTAGGCGTTAACGGTGCCGGCAAATCCACCCAACTCAAAATCATCGCCGGCGAAATCGAACCCACCGCAGGCGAAGTTATTCGCCCCGCCAGCTTACACATCGCCTACCTCTCCCAAGAATTTGAAGTAGATCCGACTCGCACCGTCAGAGAAGAATTTTGGCGCGCCTTCAGCGAAGCCAACGATGTCCACGAATCCCTGATGCAAGTGCATCGAGACTTGGAAACCTCCACCCCAGAAAATCTCGACGAACTGATCCACAAAATGGATCGGCTGCAACGGCAATTTGAAGGCTTAAACGGCTACGGTTTAGAAGCCCAAATCGAGAAAATTCTGCCCGAAATCGGATTTGAACCCGAAGACGGCGATCGATTAGTCAGCGCCTTCAGCGGCGGCTGGCAAATGCGGATGAGTTTAGGCAAAATTCTCCTGCAAAAACCCGACATCCTGCTGCTAGACGAACCTACCAACCACCTCGACTTAGAAACCATCGAATGGCTGGAAGTTTACCTGAAAGGGCTGATAACCCCGATGGTAATCGTATCCCATGACCGGGAATTTCTCGATCGGCTTTGCACCCAAATCGTCGAAACCGAACGCGGCGTTTCCAGCACCTACCTCGGCAACTACTCCTCCTACCTGCTGCAAAAAGCAGAAGCCAGAGAAGCCCAACTCAGCGCCTACGAAAGCCAGCAAAAAGAACTCGAAAAACAGCAAGCATTCGTAGAAAAATTCCGCGCCAGCGCCACTCGCAGCACCCAAGCCAAAAGCCGCGAGAAACAGTTAGACAAAATCGAACGCATCGAAGCGCCCACAGGCGGATTAAAAACTTTGCATTTCCGCTTTCCCCCCGCACCCCGCAGCGGCCGCGAAGTAGCAATAATTGAAGATTTGGTGCATACCTACGGCGAAAAAATCCTATTTTTGGGAGCCGACTTATTAATTGAAAGGGGCGATCGCATTGCCTTTCTCGGTCCCAACGGCGCGGGCAAATCAACCCTGCTGCGGATGATTATGGGCTTGGAAAAGCCGACTGAAGGTACGGTCAAATTGGGAGGTCACAACGTCATCCCCGGTTACTTTGAACAGAATCAGGCAGAGGCCTTAGATTTGAATAAAACCGTGATGCAAACGATTCACGACGAAGTTCCCGACTGGAAAAATGAAGAAGTTCGGACTTTGTTGGGCCGTTTCTTATTTACGGGCGAAACAGTATTCAAACAGGTTGGCGCTTTAAGCGGGGGAGAAAAAGCTCGCTTAGCTTTGGCAAAAATGCTGTTAACTCCCGTGAATTTGCTGATTTTGGACGAACCGACAAATCACCTCGACATTCCGGCGAAAGAGATGATGGAAGAGGCGATTCAGAATTATGACGGTACCGTAATTATCGTTTCGCACGATCGCTATTTCATCTCCCAAGTCGCCAACAAAATAGTCGAAATCCGGGATGGAGAGTTTCGCCCTTATTTGGGAGATTACCACTACTATCTGGATAAAATTGCTGAAGAAAAAGAGCTAGCCAAGTTAGCCAAACTTGAAGCTGAAAAAGTGGCTAAAAAAGCCGAAAAAGAAGCGAAGAAAAAAGCAACAGCTAAGCAAAAATAAAGTCTCAAAAACCAAGAAATCAGGACACGGCATTGCCGTGTCCCTACAATATTAACGAGCACCTCTACCACCCGACTTCTGCCGAAAAAATGGCTTTTTGGAACTCAGACACTCTTTCAAATCATCATCTAAATCCCTAGGAAATCCATAATCTGCCGTATACTTACTCAACTGATTCCTTTGACCAAACAAAAGAGTTCCTTGATCTTCCTGAAATAGCAATGTACCGCCAAATCCGTTGATTTCGTATAATTCTTGGCTGCTAGTATCTACCGCCACGGAAGCGACAGTAACTCCGTTAGAAGAAAAGCCTTTGAAGCAGATTCTATTTTGTTTCTCAGCAATCTGAATGTATCGAGAACCACCACCATGATAGACACCCACTTGCAAGGGTAAAGCTGCTAAAGACTTTCCAGGCGTAAGGCCTGTCAAAAACAAAATGATAAATCCCAACTTGATGCCGCAGTGCAGGTACTTCATTTATAAATAGAATCCAGATACTATTTAAGTTTTAACCCAAGATTCGATTAATCATCTGATTCGCCTGGGATGCATAACTCCCCCCAAATAAATTAAAATGATTCAAAATGTGATATAAATTGTAAAGAATTTTGCGTTTTTCATACCCTAAATCCAACGCCCAAACCTGATTATATCCTCGATAAAACTCTGCTGGAAACCCACCAAATAACTCCGTCATCGCAATATCAACTTCTCGATCGCCAAAATATGCCGCCGGGTCAAAAATCACCGGTTCCCCCGCAGATGTTACCCCCGCATTCCCCCCCCACAAATCCCCGTGAACCAGCGAAGGTTGCGGTTCGTGGCCTGCTAACAACTCAGGAATTACCTCTAATAAACGTTCCCCTTGCGGAAAATGACCGCCCCGACGCTTAGCCAATTTTAACTGATAACCAATCCGATGTTCTGCCCAAAATTCTGCCCAATTTGCCGTCCAATTATTAATTTGCACCGTTGAGCCGATCGTATTATTAATATCCCACCCAAAACATCCCCTTAGCAAGGTTGAGTTCGCCTTTTCTCCCCCCCTTAGCAACGGGGGGTTGGGGGGAGTGTATTTGTGCATTTCGGCGAGTTTTCGCCCCATTTCTTCCCAAGCTCGATCGTCCCCGCTACTTCTCAAATCCAGCCATTCCAGCACAATATAAGCTGAATTCCCCTCCGTTCCCCAGCAAATCGGCTCAGGTACTCGAATCGTCTGGGTTTCCCCCATTTGCTGCAAACCCAGCGCTTCTGCTTCAAACACCGCGACTTGGGAAGCTTGATTGATTTTCACGAAGTAAGTGCGGGAACTGCTGCTGATAGAATAGCCTTGATTGATGCAGCCACCGCTGACGGAACGGCGATTGTCTATCGAAAATGTTTCTCCGGTTGTTTCACAGATGTGCGCGGCAATTTTGTCCCACATAGCATAAAATCGTGTTGAGGGTTGAGGGCGATCGGAATTACTTTAACAGGTATGGCAACTTAATCAGCAAAAACAACAAAGCCCCTATCTGAATATCAGAAAGAGGCTGTGTATTGTCAAATAGAAGAGACTGTTGGCGATTGGAGTTTAGACGAAGCAGGTCAAAAAGTACGATCGCTGTGAGACTAGCGAACAGTTCTCAAGAACGGCAACGGTTGCTGGCGATCAGCTATCAGGTTCAACAATAAGATAGATGCCAGCGACCGTTGACGTTTTCGGAGACTTGCAATTTGAAAAAAAAACTGCCTGCGATAGTTTCAACAGACAGCATCAGGGTAGAAGATTGGGCGTTGCAGGTAATCAAGCCTCAGAATTTGCTGAAAAAAAAGCGAAAATAGTGATTATTCTTGATAATGTTAGTTTTCACAAGAAAGAAGAGTACCTAAAAATAATTGAAACAGAAATGCCTAACCTTCATTGAGAATTCCTCCCCGAATACAGCCCCGACTATAACTTAATTGAATTAGTATGGCATTCGGTAAAAGAATATATTGCCAATAGACTTTTTACATCTATTGAAGAGCTAGAGTATTTATTACACCGCCTCTTAAATGAAGGGCAATTAATAATTAAATATGGTCGCACAATCAAAAACAAGGGTAATGTTTGTATCACAGTTTAAATGTGCAACAGCTTATCACTGATGGCTAATATGTGCCGTCCTTCTATATTTTTTTGGCAATGCCTCGATAGGCTTTGCACTAATTCCGATACGGTCACATTTTCATTCTCCAAAAAACGATAGTATCCTAGTTGTTCAGCTCGATTTCGGCTGATTTGACGAATATTTACCGATTGATGCTGGCAAGAAAGCTTCATATAATGCCGCCCCCTTTTTACCAGCCTTTGGAGACCCAAGGCTGTTCCTTCGAGGAGGGAGGCGTGAATTAGTATAGGATTGTCCACGGTTTATACCTTTCTCAAAACATGAGCCTAGTTTACTTTGACTTGTGTGTACACGGTAGCCCCTTGATAAGGGGAGGGTTGGGGTGGGGTAAAAAGTTTACGACTCCTGCAAGGATTGCTATATCAATTCAATCGCACTTTAAACCTGCATCTGCGGCTGTGGGAAATTCGTTCGGCACAAATGTAACTCCAAACTGTTCTCTAGAACACGGCACAATATGCGCCACTCGTTTAGGAGGGTTTTTCCGATTTCCAGTCTTTGAGTCAAACTCTATTATACCCGTGGCTCCCTCGGCTTTAAAGTTGGGATCGGCTAAGGTTTTTTGCATTCCTTCGCGGCTGGGTTCTGGCTGCAGTTCTAGGGCTTTAATCAGCGTCCGGGCGGCATCGTAGGTTAAAGCCGATCGAGTATTGACCGGACCTCCCCACAATTTTTCAGCATTGTGCGGAAATTTTTTGTCAAAACTTATTAACGGATGCCAAAACACAGATACGCCCAGTTTTTCAACAGACTTTAGCTCTTTTGCGACTTCTAACGTTCTCGGCTCGTACAGAGTCCAGGGCCCGACAATCCAATTGCGATCGCCATTAGCTTTAATCATTTCGATCGCATTTTCCAGGGAATTAGTGACTTGACCGTCGGGAATGACAAGTAAGGCTGTTTTTCCTGCTTTCTCAACTTCTTTGATTGCTGCTTCGGCCTTAAAATTATTTTTAGATAAGTCGTAATAATTACTGATTCTAAAAGTCGCGCCTCCTTTTGCTTCAAATTGCTTTTTGAACTCTTCCCATAAAGAAGCGCTGAACGGACTGTTGGGATTGTAAAATACTGCGGCTTTTTTCTCACCGACCCCTAGCAGTTGATTTACTAAAGCTTCAGCTTCTATGCTAGTTGTCGGAGCCGTCCGAAAGAAAAATTTTCGAGGTTTTCGCGTCAGTTCTTCTGTGGTGCTTCCCGGAGAAATGGCGACGAGTTGATTTCGATTGTAAATATCTACTGTTTCCACAGTCATGTCGCTGGTGTAGTGTCCGATAACTGCTAGAATATCGGGCTGAGCGACCAGATAATTAGCCCTTTGAACGGCGTAGGATTTGATATTGCCATCATCAGCAATGATGACTTTGAGACCTTTTCCTTTAATAGCTTTTGGTTCGAGAAAGCCTTGACCGGGAAAATCTTTATTGTTCTCATTTGCAGCCAGAAGACCTAAATTAACTTCGGTTTGAGCTTGAGCAATGCCACGAAGCAGTTCTTCTGCTAAATTTGCGTTGAGGATGCTGCCGTCCTGATTGCGACGGATAGGGACAACAATTGCGATCGTGTAATATTCTGCATTTATTGCCTTCAGCAGAGCATTGTTGATGTAAATTAAAGTTTCTGGATCTCTGCGGTCTTCCCGCCAGGATTGTTTGAGCAATTTTAAAGCTTCGGGATAATTTGAGTCGGCAAACTCATTAATTCCCCTTTGTTTTGACCACAAGGCGGAGGTTTGCACGAGGAGTTTTTCGCCGGAACTTACACCATCTGCGGAGGGTGTAGCCAGCGTTGGTTGCGGGGAAATTCTGGGGATTAGCGGGGAAATTCTGGGGATTAAAAGTACGATCGCCCCAAAAGCCGCAATTCCCGCAAAGCTGAACAGCAGCCAGCGCCAGCTTGATCGCAACTTCCGCGAAGTTTTGGGTAACTCGCGCCCTGGGACGATCGACAAATCCAAGTCTTGCAAAACTTCCTCCACAGATTGGTAGCGGTCTTGAAAGTGGAAACGCACCATCTGGGTTAAAATATTTTTGAGGTTGTCGCTAACTTGTACCGCAGGGCGATCGGGCATCGAGTAATCCCAAATAATTTCACAAGTTTCGGGGTCTTGTGGCAGATTGGTGGGACGCCGCCCCGTGAGGGCTTGAATCGCGATGATTCCTACGGCATAAATATCATTGTAGGGTTGCGGGGTAGACCGCGGGTTGTATTGTTCGGCAGGCATATAACCGCTGGTGCCGATCGCCTGCGAGGTGAAGATTTCACCAGTAGAGTTAGAGGTAAAAGTGCTGATTTCTTTGACAGCCCCAAAATCAATTAAAACAATTTTTTTATCTGTTTCGCGCCGAATTAAATTAGAAGGTGTAATATCGCGGTGAATAATCTTTTCTGGGTGGACAGATTTTAATATTTCCAGAACTTCCCGTAACAAAGCAACAGTTTTTTTCTCATTCCACCCATCGCCCGCAGTGAGTTCTTGACTAAGCGGATGTCCTTCAATATATTCTTGAACTAAGTAAAAATAATCGTTTTCTTCAAAGCTATCGAATAATTCGGGAATGCGCGAGTTGTTGCCGAGACGGCGCAAAGCGCTAGCCTCCCTTTCAAATCGCTTCCTTGCCCTCTCCAAGACGCGCGGATCGTTCGATGGGGGAAAAGGAATTTCCTTAACAACGCACAGAGGATTATTAGGTTTGTTTATTTGTACAGCCGTGTAGGTTCTAGCAAACCCTCCCTCTCCCAACAAAGCGAGAATTTCGTACCTTTCATCCAGGATATGCCCTAACTTGACACACATAAATCTTCCAACACCTCTTGACAGGCTGCGGCTTTTAATGTTGATTATAGGAGCTTAAACCAAAAATTAGTCCCTTTTATTGTAAAATCCATTGTAGTGTAGTTGGCGCTTCCACGTCGAAAAACTCTCATCAAGGAAACAACTCCCACCACCATGTCCCCATGCTTCGATAATTGGTGTCGTCGCGAGAGACGATGTTTTTACCGACAAATCCCAAAAAACGGGATTCACCCTCATCATAGATGACTCAGGTAAGGGCGAAAAAGTGGATCTTTAACTGCAAGAGTTTGCCGACAATATATGGCGTGGAATCACCCAAACTGATAACTGGGTAGTCTTAGTAACTACACATTTATATGATGGAGTAAAAAGTCTGCCATTAGATGTAAGCTGTTAAGCATTTACACTACGATCAGAGTCTTACTTTTTAAAGTTAAGACTGTTAATACCATCGCAGTTGGTAGCAGTGCTATAAAAAATTATTCCGGTAATTTTAAGCGGCGTCTGAAAGAACACTTGATTCCTGATAATGGTTTTAAGCTCGAACGTTTTGGCTTTATTTGATATCAATTCCGACTGCGCCGGAATGATGATATCAAATCCGCGCTTCAGCGTCGGGCGAAAAGTCGAATCAAGCTGCCCACAAATAATTCGCGTAATATTCATTCTTTTGACTTACCGTCAATAGTCAACAGTCAACAGTCAACAGTCAACAGTCAACAATATGATTCCTCTACAAAGCCAATAAAAGAGCCGTGTAAATTCCAGCACCAAGGGCAAATGCCCAAAACCGACTTTCTCGTTCTTCTGGCAATTCTTCTTTGAGGACATTGAGAACAATTCCTCCCGCTAAAAAAGCAAATAAAACTGCGATCGCAGTTTTTCCAATTTCAGTAGCGCTACCCAACACCCACCCCACAATAATAGCTGCTGCTAGTATCCAGCGTCCGATGCGCTCATAAATATGCTTGTGGTGTTGCCGCAAACCAGAGTCGTTCACTGCAAAGTGCAGTGCCATTGCACAAGAAAACAACAGCAGATTGGTAATGCCCGGTTCTTCCCGATGCAGCAGCAGATAGCCAATCAGAGCGTTGTAGATTGAAAAAGAGCCAATGTGCAACCAAAAAACACCAAGACTGGTCACATCCTCTTCGCCACGGTGACGAGATAAATTTGCCATTCGCTCCAGGCCGTAAAATACAGTCAATCCTAACAAAGCTATTAAATAAACGTGGTGTTCTAGATAAGAAATAACTCCTGCTTCTACTTGCTCTAATACCGCTTGGTGCAGATTTAGTTCCGGTAAAATATGCACAAAAACATAAGCTACCGAAACCCCACTTGCTGCTGAAAGCCAACCACTGCGAGGAATAGGATCAAACCGCAACTTGCCGCAAAATAAATGTGTCAGCGCTAAACCAATGGCAATCAGCGCGGTTAAAGCTAAAGTATTAGGAGCAGGTCGTAAAGCTGCTGTTATTACCATAATTATGGTCAAGCAAATTAATCCTCGCCTAAAGCTTTAATGACTTGGTAATACTTCTCTTGGACATCTTTCTGGTCTTGCTCCTGAGAGATTTGTTCGCGGCTACTATTTAAAATCATCTCCGCGTGACGGCGTAAAGCTTCTCGTTGTTTGGAATTGCGGGTGTAAGTGGCGATGCAAGCTATAGCTTCCAATAAGCGAATTGTTACCGCCACATCTGATTTACTGTACTGGCGAATTTGGTTAAAGGCAGTATTGACTAAGCCTTCAAACGTCACTCCTTCAACAATGACGCGCAAATTATCTTCATCGTCGTAGCGATAGGGGGAGGGAAAATCCCTTTGAGCGAGGCGGGATAATCCGGCGCTGAGTCGATCGATACACCGAATCGCAGTAAACGGATCGTTGATACCAGGAGAAATCGCACGCAAGGCAATTTCAACTAATTGATCGATTGGAAATTCTACATCTTGATATTCAGTCCGTTCTTTGCCCAGAATAAAAGCATCGTTAATCTGTTGTTTCAGGCTTTGATTCACCTGTTTTTCCGGGAAAACCATCGCTACATCGCTGCCCTTGACGATAAACTTTCCCGGTCGAGTTGTAAGACGTACAAGCAGATTGTACTGACGGGCAATTTTCATTAATTCGTTGTCATCGATTGCTTGCAAATAACCCTCGCCAGTGGCTTTGATTGGACTTGCTTCCGAGTCAAAATTTGCAGGAATTTCTCCCACTTGTCGCGAGTTGTTCGCTTTACCTTGTCCGATTTTATCGGGAAACAGACGATCTAGAGCTTTGTCTAAATCGCCACTAACCTGAGTAATTACATGGGAGGCTTGAATAATGGTTGATGCGTGATGGATAAAGTAAATCAGTACGCCGATACTGGCAATTGCCAATCCGGTACCAACTGTAACCGAGAGTTGGGGTACAAAGAGGCTGTATCCTTCTCCTTCTGCATGAATGGTTCGCAGTACGAGTAAACAGTAAATAAACGTGCCAATGAAAGTGCCAAGCACGATTTGATTGCCCGTATCCTGCATAAAATTACGCAGCAATCGGGGACCAAAATTTGAACTCGCCAACTGAAGCGCCACAATAGTAATGGAAAAAGCTGTAGCAACAACGCTGATCATTGAACCGGCAACCGATGAAAGAACCGATCGCGCACCATCGGTTCCACCCGTGTAAATCCACCTCCAGTTTGGTATATTACCCGTGCGGTCAAGTGTCAGCATGGCGATCGCTAAAATCATCGACCCCAGCGCCATCAACGTTGGGATAAACCAGTAGCTAGAGTGCAGCGAGTCCCAAATTTTGCTTAACTTGACATTTTTCATGAGTTGGGGTCGGGTTAAGATTATCCGTTGCCGTTGCCATCTTGTTGCGCTCGCTGTTCAATTAGCTGTCGCAGAGAACCGCTGATGCTGCGCGGTTTGGGAACTTCGCCATTACCAGCGGGCCATCCTTCGCGCTGACGTTTGCGATCGCCATCCGTCTCTTCGGTTTGGTCGTGAAACAAAATTTGCTGCGTAGGAAAGGGCAAGTCGATGCCATTGGCAGTCAGCTTTTCCTTAATCGCAAAAAGTACCTTGTCCCGCGATCGCAGATCGTCCATTCTTCGCGGCGGAGCAATCCACCATCGAGCGCGGATATTGACGCTACTTCCTGCAAGTTCCATCAGCAACACGTCAGGAGCAGGGTCTTTCAAAACCTCTTCCACACTGTGCAGGGCTTCCATCATTAACTGCTTGGCTCGCTGAATATCATCGCCGTAGCCGATACCAACGTCGTATTCCATCCGGCGTTTATCAAAGGCGGTATTCACAGTAACAGAATTAATGAACAATTCCGCATTGGGAATTACAATCCGGCGACCATCATAGGTTCGGATTGTTGTAGCGCGAGTTTCAATACTTTCTACGGTTCCCTCAAAGTTTTTAAACACAATCTGGTCATCGATTTGGAACGGTTCCGTCAAAAGAATTAAGATACCAGCTAGGAAGTTTTGTAAGATATCGCGAAAGGCAAAACCAATCGCTACCCCGCTAATTCCCAGCAGTTGCACCAAATCGCCTGCTCTAAATGTGGGAATTACAATCGACAAGGCAATAAACAGACCAATCAGAACAGTAATACCCTGCGCTAACCTTCCCAACACCAGTCCCAAATTCCGGGATTGGCGGTGGTTGCGGGTAAGCCGCCTGACCGCTCTCTTAATTGACCTGCCAACAAAGAAAAAGATTCCAAAAACAATTAACGCTAGTATCATATTAGGCAGCAGGACAATGAAGCCATTGATCATGCTCTCAATCTTGTCCCAGACTGCGGATATTTCTGCTGTCATACAACTTCCTCTTGCATCAGTCATTATTGATAGTATTAAAATTAGCCACGTCAAACTCTATCTTAAGGCTGTAGATTACTTTAACGTGAGGCTAATTTAGGACTTACACAGCCACAGTAAATATTGGGGATGGTTCGTTACGCAGAAAGCTAACGCACCAACAATTTTTTTCAAGTGGATATCGAAGCCATATCTTGACCGTTGAGTTTTTGTGCGATCGCTACGCCTCTAATCGCTGATTCATTGGACAAAAGTGGAAAACGCATACATATACCCATCGTTGCGGTGGATTGATTTACAGTATTTATGACGCACTGGGCTAACCTTGCCGAGTGGCGTTCTCATTTCAAAAACTCCGCTTTCTCTAACCGTCAGCCTGCCGACGTGAGTGCCTGCAAACTTCCCAAAGGGAAGAATTGCACTTACCATGTCACCTGTCCCAAACCCAAAAAACGTTTTGCACCGTGTTCTGTGCTTGACAGGAAATCCGTATTTATTGGTTGTACACATTTGACGGCTGCCCCATCCTTTAGCTGCAATTAACAACGGTTGCTTCGTGAAAACTTGCAGCACTTCTACGTTTCCTACACAAGCTGCATCCAGCCAATGAGTTTTAGGTAGTCCTAAACGAGTGCGGTTGTACTTTGTTCTACCTCCTGTTGAAACTTCTATTGGCAATCCTGTTTGTTTAAGTTGTTGGAACAATGCCCAGCGGGTTGAATTCACAGCAGTTGCATCTTTCAAGGGTTGTGAGGCCTGTTTCAAAATACGGGACAGGATGTCAGGATTTTTGGACAAGAAATCCCGAATATCTTGATTGCCTTTGCCTTGGTTGCAGCCACGGCAGGCTAGGGTAAGATTGGAAACGCGATCGCTCCCCCCTTTTGATCTTGGGTGCATATGTTCTACCTCAAAAGGTAAGTTTTCAACACCGCAATAGGCACATTTTCTCCCCCACTTCTCAAGCAAGTATTCTCTGACTTCATAGCCCGCAAGTTCACCTTGCTGATACTCCTTGCCGGATATTTCAGGGTTCTGCATTGCAAGGAAGTCAAACTTAACTAACTCTTGGGATATGCCTGTAATTGGGACATATCGACGGATGCGGTTGACCCAAGTCACGATGTTTTTTAACCTGGATTCTAAGCTTGGTGGCAACCATCCAGGCGCTCTTGTGCGGTTCAGAAAACGTGGTTTGCGGTAACGATTCTTTCGGTTGCGACGATTGCGACGAAGGGCGCGACGTGACTCTAAGTCATTTTTTATTTGTTGTCCGCGATGGGTCAACTCAGCACCCCAGATAACTTTATCGCCCTGTACTAAAGCCAACCCAGTAGTTGTAGAACCTGGGTCAATTTTTAATTGAGTGGGTTGGGTTTTTGGGCTATCAACCGCATATTTCAGAATAATTGTGAACGGGTAACGGAGATAAACAGCAGCTTGGGCTAGTTTTAACAATCGTCTTGCTTGTCCTGGTTCTACTGGCTCAAGTGGTTGTTTGTTGGTGTCTAAAACGAATACAAAGTTAGACATTTTGTCCTCTGATTACTCAGGTTATGTTTTCCTCGCCAATGTTTTGATGGCTTGTTGTGTTAGAGACACTGACTTAACCAAATACATCTGTTTAATCTCTAACGACAGAGCTACAAGCTGGAAAGCAGCCGTAGGTGTCATCACCCTCAAAACGTAGTATTCAAGATACTTAGGCTGGCTATTTGTCCAGTGTATGAACTAGCTGTCTAGTCTTGTCCACTGTTTGGTGAATAGCATCCAGCACCCTCTGTTCTGCTTCGGAAAGCTCTCCGCTACTTTCGGCAATGCGACGGCATTGAGCTAATAGCGGTACTGCAAAGTCGGGGGTAAGTTGCTCTAACAATGCACCCAATGGTTTGGGGGACTTGATGTTAGCAGCAATCCTTTTGAGAGAATCAGCATTTAATTGCAAGACCTTCAATTCTGGCAGAATATCTTCCCAGTTTTTGTTGGGATAACTTGCCAAAATCATGTGAACCATAATTTGATCCATCCCTGCTTGCTGGGCGATCGCAACATCGAGATATTTCTCGCTTTGTTGCTGGATCGCTTGCAGCGTTTCGGTTCCAGGTTCTTCAGTCTCTTCCCTCAGTTTGGCTTCGTAAAACTGGCGCGCTGCATATCCCAGCGCGTACAGCATCGTAGCATTCGTACTCGCACCAATCATCGCGCCAGCCAGCGGTACGTTACGTAAAAAGCCCAAACCAGCTCTCATTGCGTTGCTACCGCCTAGCGCTAACCCAAAAATTGCCAAAACCTCGCCTTTGCGGGCTGGCTGTTGCAAATCCATCCCATAGGCGGCTGCAATTTCATAAACCATTTCGGTTTGAATCGCAGTAGTCGCGGCTAAATCGATCGCCAGCAGTGCAGCCGCGACACCGGGTAAAATGCTGCTAGCAAATCCGACACCACCGGCGTGGATCGCTTTTTCCACCATAATGCGATGGGCAATTTCGCTGGGATCTTCCTTGGGATACTTTTGTTGGAGTTCCTTGACTTGAGCTTCGGCTTTGGCTAAGTCGATGCGATCGCTGACCCCAACTAACCAATCAAGTCTGAGTACCCCTGCCACTTGTTTAACAAAGGGAAGATTGCCAACATAAGTTACCGCATCTCCGGTTCCTTGCGTCGCTTGTCCAATCCATCGATAAGTTTGTTTAGCAGCAGCTTCCCCCAAATCAAGTGCTGTGTCAACAACCGCTTTGCCTGTATTCAGTGCAGATTCTGTTGTCTCGGCAATGAAATTTAACAAACCAGGTTTTTGCTGTGAATTAGTTTCTTTTTTTGGGTTTGATTGGTCATCCATCACTGTTTTTTCAATTAACTACAATACGCCAGGTTTTCAGCTTGGACGTAACCTTTCAGAGGCACTGTAATCGGCACCCAACCATCCGTTCCTATACTTTCAATCGTCACTCTTCGTCCACTCGCGACGACTCCAACCCTTTCCCCATCAGTGGAAGGTGCTTGATGTACGTTAATTCCTCTGGCTGCTGCAACTTGGCGGCAGTTAGTAGGAGGCGGGACAGTTGCCGCTTCACACGCTCCGAGAAAACCACCATATACGTAGCCTTGTATCGGGGCTGTAATTGGTACCCAGCCATTCTCACCAAGATTCTGAATCGTCACATTTCGTGCGGAACCGATGATGCCAACCGCTTCGCTGTTAGCCGTCGGTTGTCGCCGAACATTAAGGCCATTCCTCGCAATAACCTGGCGACAGCTATCCGGTACTTGCGCTAGTAAAGATTCACCTTGAATCTGTGTTTGATTTGTATTAGTCGCGAACGAGGGAGCAACTAAAACCGTTGCCGTTAACAAGATCGAACTTGTTAACGTTGTATATTTTTGCCAGATACTCTGCTCTTGCATCGCTTTATCTCCTTTTAAATCTCTATGCCAAAACCTTAGAAAAGGTTTTTAGCTCGTTCATCTGTCTTCCCCCTTGGAGACCCCCACGCTCACCTGTACTCAGGGAGCGTGGTGGGAGTCCAAGGGGGGGCAAGGTTTATGCTGCATACGAATAACCATCCTTTCTGTGAATAATTGAACAATATTTGTGGCTAACCCCTGACACCAATTCTGATGCAGCAATATTAAATGAACCACTCGTTCTAACGGCAACACGCCCAACATATTTACCAACTTTCTTGCCAGAAGTAACGATTGCTTTGACAATATCTCCCGTTTGAAAACCTTTAACAAACTTAAGCCGGGGAACATAGCGACATGGAAATCCAAACTTATCGGTACGACACATTTGGCGCGTCCCATGCCCAGTAGCTTTAATTAACAACGGCTTGTTTGTTAGAATTTTCAGCGATTCAACGTTCCCAACACAAGCTGCATCTAACCAGTGAGTTTTAGCTAGACTTAATCGAGTGCGATTGAACTTTGTTAAGCCACCACTGCCAGTAGAAACAGGCAAACCAATCATGCTAAGCCGATTTAATAATGCCCAACGAGTTGAATTGACTGCTGTCGCGTCTCTTAAAGAACGCTTTGCTTGAGACAAAACCCGTTTTAAAACCTCTGGCTTTTTAGACAGGAATTGCTCAATATTTTGAGTTCCTTTCTTAATATTGCACTTTTCACAAGCAAGGCAAAGATTAGAAATGCGATTAGAACCACCCTTAGCTTTAGGATGAATATGTTCGACTTGTAATGGTGTATTTGTAACACCACAGTAAGCACACTTTCTCTCCCACTTGTTGAGCAAATATTCCCGAACCTCGTAGCCACACAAAACGCCTTGTTGGTACTCAATTCCCGAAATTTCTGGGTTTTCTAATTGTTGTAAATCAAACCGCACAAGTTCTTGAACAATGGAAACAATGGGGGCAACTTTCATCAATTTAGTCACCCATGTTAGAGTTGTTTCAACGCGATGTTGTAAACTTGGGGCTAGCCAACCTTTAAGGCGAGTTCTATTTAGGAATCTAGCTGGACGATAACGAGTATGGCGATTTCTCCGGACTCTACGTAATGAACGACGAGATTCAAGGCTGGCTTTAATAGCTTGACCTCGGTGAGTCAGTTCTGCGCCAAAGATTACTTTTTCTCCTTGCAGTAATGCGAACCCAGTGGTTTGAGAGCCAGGGTCTATTTTGAGAGTGATTGGTTTTTGGGTTGTTATTACCTCTACCTTGAGAATTAGTGTGAATGGATACCTTTTAAAAACAGCACCTTTGCCATTAGTTAGCAATTTACGGGCCATTCCTAGGTGGATTGGATTGAGCGGTCGTTTTTGGGTATCTAGTACAAAAACAAAGTTAGACATTTTAAGTCCTCCCTTTCGGGGTAATGTTAGCTTCGTCAATGTTTAAGGTCGGTAACTATCTTAAAAGCACTGGCTTAACCCTTACACCTGTTTAACTTTTAAGTTCTAGAGCAGAGAACTAGCTACGCATTCTCTGGTAGGTCTTTAACACTTGCCTTAAACGTAGTGATTTAACACCTAGACTGGTCAACTTGGCATTTTCTGTGCCCCCACTATATCGGTACTCCGATTAGTGGTGGGTGGTTGACCGCTAATCAAGCATAAACGCGAGGTTTGCGAGCGCCAACAGCAGCACCCATCATTGCCGCTGCCAAACTCAGCAAAGAGCCAAGTAAAAATGACCAAGTAGCTTTAGCTGTATTACCAGCTATATCGCGAACTTGATTTGGGTCTACATTCGGCGCTTGATTGGGTATATTAACGCCGCCCTGTTGTTGTACTTGATTTGCAATTTCTCCAGCATTAGCAGCCGCAGCGCCAACAGCACCCGATATCCCGCTTCCTAATAACCAAGCACTAAGTGCTAATGTAGCTCCCCAAAGAATTGCTGCATTCAAAAGAGCTGTTTTCTTAGTCATTGGGCCGCAGCTTTGAGCCATCACCCAACCTCCCAAAAATAGGGAAATCAGCAAACTAATAATCGACCAAATTACGACCCCAATACCAACGGAGCCTGCATCCGCCCCTGTTGCACCTGCGGTTAATCCGATCGCCATTCCCAAAGCGCTTAAAAGTAGTTGAGTGCCCAGAGCGATCGCAATTCCTGCCAAAATTGGCCCCCACCTCACTTGGTCGTGGTAATCCACCAGCGGATTGACGATTGTAGGATCAGTGAGTTGACTGCCCGATCGATCTGGATAAGTCATAAAAGATTAACCCCTGCGTTACGTGGTCATTTTTTTTCTTGAAGGTAATTTAATTTTACTTAATCATCATTACCAGAATATCTACCAATGGGCATAATATTTTTAAGTTAAAAAATTTAAATATCAAAAGTAGTAATTTCGCTCATAAAATCGAAATCTCCTTTTAAAAAAAACCAGCAGCTCGTTTAGAGATGCCCTTAATTTTGTAGGATATCCCCTAGTTAAGGTGATAATAAAACCTAATAAATCCTTGTGATAGTTGGTTGCAGAAACGTTGTAGGTTGGCTCCACCCAACCTACGAATGATTAGATAAATTTATTACATTCAGTAGAGGAATACTAAATTCATCTACCTAAAGATAGAGAAATAGAAAAAAATATCGCTATCTTGATAATTTTCAATTTGCTGAATCATTCATAAGAAGGAAGTATTAGAACTGATATCTATCTAAAGTAGGTACACAAGTTGATGTAGATAGTACAGGAAACAACAATGTTACTTTACAAAATTGAGGATTTTAATCCCAACTATCGCCAAGCAGCTTTTGATGACGACGATATCAAAGGGCTGGATGTCTATGGCGGAAGTACCCATGATAAAATTGGCACGATCGATACTGTGCTGGTAGATGAGACAGGACGTTTCCGCTATTTTGTGGTAGAGACTGGTTCTTGGATTTTTGGCAAAAAAGTTTTACTTCCCATCGCTCTTTGTCGGATTGATTTTAATGGGGGGCGCGTTTACGCTACAGGTTTGCAGAGTAAAGACCAAGTGGAAAAACTACCCAGGTATGAGCATGGGACGGCAGTTGATTACGATTATGAAGAACAAGTGCGGGGTATTTATCGTACTTCAACAGTAGAAGCGTCTGTACCAGTAGAAGCATCATTACCTTTAGAAGGGCCTGTTCCAGTTTCGAGAACGTATTCTGTCTCGCCTCCAGCTCGTAAAGCTCCCTATGACCGGGATACCTACACTTACGAGCGAGAACCCGAATTGTATCAGATGAACGAACAGGATCATCAAAAACTCAAACTGTACGAAGAACGATTAGTTGCAGATAAAACCCGTCGCAAAACAGGCGAGGTAATAATTGGCAAACAAGTTGAAACCAAAACGGTACAACTGGAAGTTCCTGTAGAAAAAGAGCGAGTTGTGATTGATCACACAACTCCAGAATATGCAGGGAGTCGAGTAACTCCAGATACCGCCTTCAAGCAAGAAGAAATGGCACACTTTGAAATCTACGAAGAAAGTGTCGATATCAAAAAGCAAGCCTTCGTGCGCGAGGAAGTGCAAGTCAGAAAAGAAGTTGAGCAAGATACGGTTGAGGCAACAGACACAGTACGTCGCGAAGAGTTAGAAGTAAAAAAAACAGAATCGGATTCGGAGCGAAAAAAAAGTAATCCGCTTTAACTCAGCCAAAGAGTATCGTTAAAAATGCAAAAATCAGGAGGAAATTTATCATGTCTACTCGCAGGCATTTACCGTCAATCAGCGTAGCCTTTTTAGCTTTAGCAGTTAGTGTCAGTGGCACTGGCTTTGTGCTAAGTTCCCAGCAAGTTGCTGCTCAACAAGCTAAATCAAAATTTCCTGATGTACCGCCGAATTACTGGGCGCGTCCGTTTATTAATTCCTTAGCTGAAAAAGACATTGTTACCGGATATCTAGACGGAACTTTTAGACCCAAACAGGCTGTGGATCGGGATGAATTTTCGGCGATGATCCGCCAAGCTTTTAATCGAGCAAGCGTTAGAAAGATACCCAGTGGAAGTTACTTTAAGGATGTGCCTGAAAACTACTGGGCAGAAACTCCGATTCAAGAAGCTTATGAAGCGGGATTTATGAATGATTTTCCCGGAAATGAGTTTCGTCCGAAGCAGCCCTTGACTAAGGCACAAGCATTAGTTGTGTTAATGAGGGGTTTAAATATGGATTACAATCGCCCTGTTGTCAAACCCGATCGAGCTGCTACAACTCCAGCAAGCCCAACCCCAGTAAATAAACGTCGAATTGCTAGGAACCGTTTGGCATTTCCCCTCGCAGCGACTGTTTTGATGCAGCCGTTATTACCTGTAGTGGCAAGACAGCAGCCTGCGGCTGCGCCCGCAGCTAAATCGGCTAAGACTGTTCCACCAACAACGACAAAAGCTGCAACTGCGCCTGCTAAAAATTCAGCATTAGATTTTCTCAAGTCGTATTATAAAGATGCCGAGAAACTTCCTAAATATGCGGTTGAGCCAGTGGCAGCAGCGACAAAGGCAAAGATAGTGGTCAACTATCCAGATCCCAGAGCTCTTAATCCGAACGAGTTGCTCAGTCGGGGTAGTGCTACTGCCCTAATTCATCAAGCTTTGGTCAATCAAGGTCAGATACAACCGCTTCCAGACAAGAATACTGCTAAGTACATTCCTACGAGCCCACGTCGCTAGTTCTTCCCTCAAAATTAACTTTTTTACCCCTGAATTCCATTGGCTCGAAACCAGCGATAGCCGTAGGCTTCTAAGGGAATAGAGGGCGAGTCGGCATCGATAGATTGATAGATCCGATCGCCAAATAAATCGCACAGATTGCTGTATTCGTTAGATTTGAGCGTAACGGTACAAGGCTTGTCCGCTAGATTGTGGACAGCCATCACCGTCCTGCCTTGCCAGTCGCAGCAGTGGGCTAAAACCGAGGGAGAGTCGGTTTCCAGAATTTGCCACTTGCCCCTACCCAACTCAGGACATTGCTTGCAGATGCGGATTGCACGTTCCATCCAGTTAATTAATGAGCCAGGATCGCGCTGCGCTGCGACGACATTGACTTGTTTGTAACCGTATTCTCCGTTGGCGATCGCAGGTCTGGCAAGGGCATCAGTTGCAGCCGTCGAGAAGCCACCATTCGCTGCATCTGACCATTGCATCACCGTGCGGACGCTGTCTCGACCTTCCAGCGAAAGGTCATCCCCCATGCCAATTTCTTCGCCATAGCGCAGCATGGGTGTACCAGGCAGAGTGAAAAGCAAGCTGTAGACCAGTTCAATCCGGCGGCGGTCACCTCCCATCATCGGTGGTAAGCGGCGACGAATCCCGCGCCCGAAAATTTGCATAGTTTTCTCAGGGGCAAACGCTGCAAAAATTTCCTCTCGTTCCGATGAAGTAATGCGGTCTAGCGTCAGTTCATCATGGTGGCGCACAAAATTAAGCCACTGACAAATATCAGGAATATCCGGTAAGGTTTTTAGTCCATCGCGCAATGCTGTGGATTCTTGACGCGCCAGTGCCAAAAACAGATGCTGGTTCAGCAAAAAGTTGAACAGGATGTGCATTCTGTCGCCCTTATCAAAGTAGATAGAAATTTGCTCGCGATCGACATTTGCTTCTGCCAGCAAGACTGCATCACCCCGACGTGATGACACAAACTCTCTCATTTCTTCCAAGAAACCTCGCAGGCTTTCGGGGTCTGCACCTTCGATGCCAATTCCTTTAATTAAAAAGGGAACAGCATCAATGCGAAATCCAGACACGCCCAGTTCTAGCCAGAAACCCATAATTTTGCAGATTTCTTCTCGTACCGCCGGATTGGCAATATTCAAATCTGGCTGTTCTTTATAGAAGTGATGCAAATAGTAAGCGTTTGCTTGTTCGTCGTACTCCCAAATACTGTCCTCAGCATCGGGAAACACCAGCAACTCTGGATCAGTTTTGGGTGGATTTTCTGACCACACGTAGTAATTGCGATACTTGGAGTTTTTATCGCTTTTGGATGCCACAAACCAAGGATGCTGATGGGACGTATGATTTACTACTAGATCGATCAGCACGCGAATCCCTCGTTCCTTTGCTTGGTGCATGAACTCGACAAAATCTCCCAGGGTTCCCAGTCGCGGATCAATGTTGTAGTAATCCATCACGTCGTAGCCATTGTCCCGGTTAGGGGAAGGATAAAACGGCAGCAACCACAAACAAGTAATTCCTAGCGCCGATAAATAGTCTAGGCGGTTGATAAGTCCTTGAAAGTCGCCGACACCATCGCCGTCCGAGTCCATGAAGGTTTCAACATCAAGGGAGTAGACAATTGCGTTTTTATACCAGAGGTCTTTCATATCAGTAAATTTCTTAATAGAAAAAGGGTGTAACATGGCTGTGTTCAGAAACCTGGTCACAGGGCCATTTAGGAAGCTGAATTCCACGGCTATAGCTCATCCTTCGGAAGATGAGCCTAAGTTATGTTTGTCCAGATTCAAAATCTATCCATCTCAAGCTCGATGAAATATCTCTCACTATAATAAATCAATTACGAAAAAAAAACGGTTGCTCAGGCTGATTAGCATTAGCTGGAGCGATCGCTATTTCAGATTAGATGTTCATCCAAATAGCCAACTTGTTGAGCTTGTAGCTCCACTGTCTTCGCTTTCTTTCGCCAAGACAGTGCAAAACCACCAACCTTAGTTACATCGGTCAGCGCTTGTAAGTCCTTACAGCATAGGATTTGTGTTTGCCTTTAGCGATCGCCAATGCTGCCAACTACTCTTCTACCCAATTGAGTAAGCCAAGAGAAGTAACAGCTCCAAAAAAGTGAGCGCCAATCAGATTGACGTTTGCCATCGTCACAAAAATATCTAGGGAACGAATCACATTTTCTGGCGCATAAGCTGCCATCGCTTGGGGCTGACTAAGAGTTTTCGCTAGCACTACAGCAACTGTTTCTTCAGAAGCGACAAACGCGATTAATACCCCCACCAAACTAGAAACTAATCCAATCCGTAAGGTGTGAGTAATATGTTCTTTGCTGGGATATACCTGGGAATTTTCGGCGTGCAAAAGTCTGCCTAAAAGCCGATAGCGAAAATCCCAAAATATTCTAAAGCACAGCAATAAAATACCAACTATCGCTAAAAATACCCCGAAACCAATACCTGCATTATTGGTTTGTTCGCTCATGTTGCGACCCAACATAGCAAATACTAAAACAATGCCGGAAACAGCACCCAAGAATAACTGTATCCAGAAGCTAAATCGACTGAACAAGCGAAAAGTTGCGACGAATTCGCTTTGGGTCAGCGGTTGCGGCAAGGATTCTGGTTGATTCATTATATACACCTTATTGCTGAATTGATCGTCAAAACAAACGAGGCAAGAAAGAGGTTATGCTTGTCTTCCTGGCGATCGCGATCGCCTTGTGGTTAGCTATTAGACTTCTCCATAAAACTCGGTTAAGGGCAGGCATGATGCCTACCTACCCCGCAGTAGTTATGAGAGAGGTCTATTGGTTAGTCAGGAATGGCTGAGGGATATACTCCTGTAGCAACTAAGACAGGTTTGTTGGTATACTCGGCTTCTAGCTTCTGCTTCAAGGTCAAATCCCATTGCAGATCGTAGTCCCGCTCAAGGTCAGCGAGGACAAACGAACGCAACTCGCCGGTTACGGCAACCTTCTCACCTTCTCGCACGCTTGGTTGTGGAACTGTGTGTATCACTAACAAGTCTTGTCCGCCAATTAATTTGTCTTCATCCAAAGTGAACGAGTTTGGACTTCTGAGGCTTTCGACTTCACCGCTGACCGCCAGTGTCTTGCCGTAGTATTTTTGGGGATTTGAGGTGAGTTCCCCCGGTGTGGGGGCTAGCGCCATCGATTGTGCAACGATCGCAGGTTTACTTTCGTACTCGGCGTACAAGTTTTGCTCTAAGCCTAATTTGTACTCGCGCTCAATATCTGCAAGGACAAAATTGCGAACTGTTCCCGTTACTTGAACTTCTTGACCTGATTCAGCCGGCAGCACAAAAGGCTTGCCGGTGGCATTGACAACCAAAATCGGTTCGCTGCCAAAAAACTCCTGATCGCTAACTGTAAAGGTCGATGGCCCCAATTTTTTGACTGGTTCGCTTCTGATGGTCACAGTTTTGCCAAGCAGTTGTGCTGTGTTATCAACCACATTCTCGGTTGTCGTGGCAACCGAACCGGGTGTTCCAGGTACAGGTACAGGTGCCGTTGCTTGCCGCTGTGGGGTAGTACAACCCGGAAGCAGCATAGCTGCTAGTGCGAGTGCGATCGCTCCTCCCTTAGCATTCGAGAGCTTTTGAGTGTAATTGTTCAAACGATTATTAACCATTGAAAAACCTCCAAGATTTTTTCTGTTTATTTTGTTGATGAAGCTACAGAATTCGTGTTCAAAACCGGGTCTTTTTATAACCTAATTCAAAAACACTTGACCGTCAGGTTGAATTCTTAGAACTCCTTGATTGCCATCAAAGTTACTCGTTTCATCTATTGAAACTGCTAGCATCCCTTTTTCAGAACTAGACATGGGTATAACTTTCAGCAGCCCTCCATCTACGCGCACCATTGTGACAGTCACAGGCGTTGGTAGATTTTGCAGAACAATTTCAGCTCCGCGCCCTAGCATTCGGGATTCAGTATGCCCGATCGCCTGATAGGAAATCGGCGTATTTGTGCTGTTTGTTAATTTCACGCTCACCTCACCTGCCATTGGTGTGACAGTGGCAAGGGGAGTCTGTCTTGTTTCTGGCAAAGGTGGTTGGGTAACATTGGTTCGCCTCGCGGGAGGAACCATATTTTGACCCAACTCTTGCTGATTCAATCTTTGACTTGCAGCATTAGGCGGACATCCTTGAGAAACCCGAACATTACTGTTAAAAGGTTCTTCATAGTAAATCTTAGGACAGGGGTTGAGTGTAGGATCGGGAGCTGCTGATGCCACAAGAGGAACCGTTGGCAGCGCGATTAATAAACTTCCAGAGATGATTTGTAATATCCCTGGCGTTTTTTTCCAGCGATTTAGTTCATACATAGATATCTCCTGATGGAATCTTTCAAATTTAGTCAGGGTTTGCCAGATTTTTGGCGGCAAATAGTCGCGAGTCGCTGCTCAATTTTGAAACAGTACCAAAGTTTCTTCGCTGGTGCGATCGCCTCTACTCGAACTGAGATTCACCTCGTATCGGGTTCCTGGTAAAGAAATGGTCGGCTTAAAAGCAAAGCTGAATTTACCTTGTTCATCCGCCCGAATTGTGCGTTCGAGGATATTTCGTTCAACTCCAAACAAACCTGCCACCGAAGAGGTAGCCTGAACGTTGACATTAACTGTCGCATTTGGGGCGCTGCGTCCTTCCACTTCAACCGTCCCGCTGACGCGAGCATTTTCTTCGGGAGTGATAATTTCTAGCGGGATTTCGGCAGTGTTGGAACTGCCATCATCGCTAGCAATTAGCTCTCGATCTAAACGGGAACGAATAACTTGATTTCCCGACTGCAAACTAGCCGTAACCGCTGCACCCGCAGGGGGGAAATAATCTTGCCTGCGGATCGTATATTCCCCTGTGTAAACGCCGTTGGATTCTTCCCGCATGGGGATGTTATAAGCAACTCCTTCAATGGAGAAATTAGCTGTAGCGTTAGGAGTGCCGAGCAATTTGAAATTGAGCGTGGTTCCCGGATCTAACTGCTGTACTGGTTGAGCACTGAAGCGGTTAATAGACAAAGATTGAAAGCCGCGATCGCTATAACCAGCAACTAGAGGTTCTTGCAAGCGGGTGCTACTGATGCGATCGCCTTGTTGCAAATTTGCCCGCACAACTGTATTTTCGGAAATTCGATCGCCCTCGCGAATCATGTAGCTTGCCTCGTAAACTCCCGGTTGAACCTCCCGCATCGGCAGATTTTGCACTGCATTTGGGATAGTCAACGTAGCTCTAGAATACGGGGCCCCTCGCAGCACGAAAAAGAGTTCTGTTCCCGGATCTAATCGCTGTACTGGATACGCGGTAAAACTGTCGATATCAGAGCCGACTACTCTTCGTTGAGCTACTTGGATCGAGGGTTTGGGACTAGCTTGGGCAATTTCCGGTAAATAAAGGGTTGAACCCAACATAACCAGTCCAATTGCCGTTGAAAATGATTTTATTTTCATAAAATCCTCCTAAATCGCAACAACCAACCTCTTGCAGTAACGTGAAAATTTAAATTAATTATTAAAAATTGACTTTGGCTAAAGGTCGATTGTCTGTGTTCTACATTCTCTCAAAACTTGTTTATCTCTCTACATTTAATCTCAACTCTCCAAAGCTTGCCATCTGTCGGAGGCAATAAGAAAATATCTATCTGATGAAAGATGATTGAAGAAAAAATGATGAATTTGCTTTGAGTTAAGTGCGATCGCTCGGACTATTGCCCATAGATGCTTGATTCCCCACTGTCGCACTGGGGCGCATCCATTCTTGCAACGTCCATAAGCTAGTTAGGGCAGCTATTGCAGCTCCCAAACTATCCATAATCAAATCAACAATCGTATCATTCAGACTCTCAATCACTTCGGTTGAGAGAACAATACCAGCCGTCCACTCGGCAACTTCCCACAAAGCACCAATCGCAATCCCAAAACTGGTTATTGTTAGCAAGTACAGCAGTTTATGGTTGTGAAAAATAGTCAGCATTGAACTGTATGCTAAAAAACTCAATGCTAAAGTCACGGCAAAAGTCGTGAAAGCATGAACAATTTCATCATAAGGTCCCGGTTGATAAAACAGCCCCAAAACCCAGCCTCCGGCGTTGAGTAAAGCAGCAAGCACAAACAGGAAATCAAACAGCGTTGGCAAACGGTCTTCCCTCACCACAAACGCCAGGGATGCTACCAAGAATAAGGCTAACCCCAAGGCATTTTGCCATTTTCCCTGACTCAGAGCAGCTATTACTGCTATTGTTAATAACGCCTGTCCTACCCAAGCTGCAACTCGATAGCCACGCCAGTTTGTAGTCATAATCACTCTCCTTCTATCTTAAGATCGCACATCCCCGATTTCTTAGAGAAAGAGAAATCGGGGTTTTCCTTGACCTTTTTGTGGTTTATTTTAACTCAATTTCTAGAGATCATCTTGAGCAACTTGGGCATGGTTTAAGGCAGCCACTAAGGTAACTCCGCCTAAAATATTACCAATTAGAGTAGGTATCATGAATTTGCCAAAATATTCTGGCCACGAAACAGCTTTAATTGCCACTGCATAGAAAAAATCCAGCGATCCGGCAATAATATGAGGAAATTCACCTACCCCAACCAGGGAAGTGATGATAACAATTACCCACAGTTGGGAAGACTCAGCGGCGGGGAGAAGCCAGACCATTAAAGCAATTAACCAACCAGCAAAGATTGCCCGCAATAAAGTTATCCAAAATCCTCCATCGATAACTCTTAAACATATTTCGCTAAACGCTGTTTGAATTTCAGGCGGGAAGACTCCAGGCTGTGCAACTATTGAGGCAAATATGAATGCACCTAACAAATTGCTTGCTAACACAATTGCCCATAATCGCAGCACTCGCATAAAAAGTTTGGGTCTGCGAGCGCTTAACAAAGGCAGAATAACAGTCAGAGTATTTTCAGTGAACAACTGCTGACGCCCCATCACCACGATGACAAAGCCGATACTGTACCCAAAGCTGACAATGATGGAACTCCAAGATTGCTGCGGTAAATTTGCTTGGAGTAAACCTTGAGCCACCAGGGAAAATCCCATAGATAGTCCTGCGGCTAATCCAGACCAAGCTAGGGCTGAAACTGGACGGCACAACTCACTTTCACCCTCAATCCTAATCGTTTCGTAAATGATTAAGGCAGTGGGACGGATGCGCTCAATGATCTCTTCACGATCGCGATCGCTTAGTTCCAATTTTTGTTGACCCAGCAATTCTATTGCTTGGCTGGCTCGATCGCTATTTTGTGTCATCTCGCTCTTGTTAAATTATATGAACTCCGTAGTCTCAGGATACAAACTAAACAATAGCGACGCGCCTAACCTGAGAATGAGCTTTGGGTTTTTCTAAAAAGTCTCTGTAGAGAAAAAATAGCCGTGCAGCATCTATCTTAAGTTGGGTGATTTTAAAATTGAATGTAAAAGCAATATATCTTAAGTAATATATTTGGCTATTTGCTTTAATTTTGCACAATCATTGCCCGACATAGGTGTAGGGTAAAAATGTAAGAGTGGCAGTCTTAGGAGGTATCTTTGTACAAAATTAATTCCTTGAGTACAAGAAAACCTGACCAATTCAAAAATTCAACCACGAATGCGATTGTGGATGCTTCTAGCTGGTTCGCTCGCTGTAATTGGGAAGGAAAAGTCCTCTCTCAAACTTGAGAACCTAGTCAAGCCTGAGTGCGATCGGATTCGTTGTGGACATTGCCGTTTTTTTGGGACTAGCAGCAGTTTTTTTGGCTTTGCGCGTACCCTCATTTGCAATTGGCAAAGACCTGCGGTGAGTTTTACGTTGGCACAATCATGCAAGTGACTTTGACATTCAGTTCAATGTAACGTTTTTGCTGGCGATCGCAGTTGTCTTTGGTTTAATCCGGCTTTGGGTAAAAGCCACCAGCAAGCGTCGTTTTAACAAGCTGTGAAGCACCGGAATATGAAAATCCACAATTTCAACCTCACCATAAATCGTGGGTAAATCGATCGGTGTTGACCAGTTACTAATCTAGTAATAACAATGAATAGAGATAGCGATGATCGCAGTTCTTCTGCACAAATAACTAACCAACAGGGTGAAAATACAAGTCAACAAATCCCGCAGCCGCCAGAGGGTTGGGACCGCTTTAAATGGTTGGGGCCGAGTTTTTTATGGATGCTGTCGGCTGCTGGTTCTGGTGAGTTACTATTTACACCTCGAATTGCAGCACTTTACGGCTACTCGCTGTTGTGGGCGCTGCTAGCGGCTGTTATCCTCAAGTGGTTTATCAACAATGAAGTCGGGCGGTTTTCGGTTTGTACGGGCGCAACGATTTTAGAAGGTTTTAAGCAAATTCCTGGACCGAAAAATTGGACGATTTGGCTGATTTTATTGCCGCAGGTGGTAGTAGCAATTTCCACAGTTGCCGGACTTGCAGGTGCCGCCGCTACAGCACTGATTCTAGTAACAGGAGGAACAGTTAAACTTTGGACGGTGATTATTATCGCTGTGACGGCAGCAATTGTGTTCATGGGGCAGTATGAAGTTGTGGAAAAAATTTCCTCAATTATCGGCATCGGCCGCACGTTGGCAGTGGTAGCCGCGGCGATTTTTGTTTTTCCCAACCTTCGACAATTCGCAGCGGGGTTAGTGCCTCAAATTCCCCAAAACGTGCAATATCAAGAAATCCTACCTTGGCTGGGTTTTATGCTAGCAGGGGCAGCAGGATTGATGTGGTATTCCTATTGGGTGGAAGCCAGAGGATACGGTGCTGCTTCCCTCAAACAAGAACAACCCCTTGATTTTAATCAAATCAGCCACGAACAAGTAAAAAGGTTGCAGGGGTGGGTGACTTTAATGAGTTTCTCCAACACCTTAGCAGTCGTGGGTGCGCTGTTAGCGGCACTCGCTTTTTTGATTCTCGGTGGCGAGTTGTTGCGTCCCCAAGGATTAGTGCCAAAAGAACAACAAGTAGCAGAAATTTTGGGTAGTTTGCTAGGCGACCTTTGGGGGCCATTTGGCTTTTGGTTTATGGTGGCAATTGTTTTTATTACTTTTTGTAGCACCACGCTTTCAGTCCAAGATGGCTTTGGGCGGATGTTTGCCGATGGCACGCAAATTTTACTGCAAGGATTTGGCGTGCAGGGTCGTTGGACGAATGAAAAATTTTTGCAGCGATTTTATATTATAGTCCTGTTAGCTGCGTTACCCATTGCGATTTATCTGATTTTCGGCGAACCCGTTTCCTTGTTACAAATGGCTGGAGGCATTGAAGCAGCTCACATTCCCATTGTGACTGGATTAACGCTTTATGTGAATCATCGAATGCTGCCCAAGGAATTGCGACCCTCGAAGTTTATCTGGGGTGGAACGGTAATTGCAGGAATCTTTTTTGCCTGCTTTGCAGTTATCTATCTTTTACAACTGACCGGGATAATTGGCACGAGTGGAGGAGGAAGTTAAACAGGGTTTTTATAGTGGCGCTAGCAGGTGAAATTGCCATAATTTCGCAAAAATAATAGTTACATTTGTCTGGGGATAACTGGCAAACTGTAACAGATACAAACTCCCCCTCAACTGCAATCGGAATAGAATTTTTAGATATTGCAATCGACCACAAGCAAACATCTCCGATTCACTTTACTTGTTTCTGGACTATTCCCCAAAATAGGGAAAATCGCAACTATCAAGTTGCTGTTGTTAGTTAACCTTCACTTTCAAATTGTTATGACTCTCGCAACCAAACCTTTATCTAACTATATCGCCGTCGTGTTTGACTTCGACGATACCCTTGTCCCTGATACCGTCGATAGTCTGTTAGAAAGCCTCAATATTGATGCCCTCGCCTTTCGTCGCGAGCGAATTCAACCTTTAATTGATAGCGGTTGGGACGATATTCTAGCCAGATTTTACGCAATTATCGAGGAATCTAAGCGTCAAGGAAACAAAATAACCCAGGAATATCTAGCAAATTTTGGAAAAAAATTAGCGCCCTTTGATGGCGCTCCGGAAATGTTCGATCGCCTACGTCAAAGCGCTTATGCAATCAACCCCAAAGTGGAAGTTGAATTTTATCTAATTAGCTGCGGTATGGTGGAAATTGCCCGTAATAATTGCATCGCCCCCCAGTTTAAGGCGATGTGGGGTTGCGAGTTCCATTATGGTAAAGAGGGCGAGATTGAGTTTCTCAAAAAAATTGTAACTCACACGGAAAAAACTCGCTATTTGTTTCAACTTGCCAAAGGCGTTGACAACGCTCCAAAAGACGATGGCAAGACATTTGTTTATCGGGATGTTCCGGCGGAAGAATTGCACATCCCGCTAACGCAAGTCATTTATGTGGGTGATGGGGCATCAGATATTCCTTGTTTTTCGCTTTTGAATGAACAACAGGGAATAACGATTGGGGTTTATAAAGATACTACCGCACAAGAGTGGAGTCAGGAAATAGAAGTTAGCCAAAGTCAGCGGCTGATAAATTTGGCTTCTGCAGAATACAGTGAGGATTCGGAATTGATGCGATCGCTCACTCTCGCTGTAGAAAGTTTAGCCAAAAAAATCTCCCTGCTAGAGTTAAGTGTGGGTGAATAGAGAGGCTTTTGTTATGGGTTTAGGAAAGTGGATCGGTTTTTTTGCTTTGGTAGCCTCGCTCTATATTTTGTGGAAAATTAGAACGATTGTTTTACTGTTTTTTACAGCCGTAATTTTAGCGATCGCTCTCAACCGTTTAGTGCGAAGATTGCAGCAGTCGGGTGCAAAGCGGGGAGTGGCGATCGCCTTAGCAATTGCGATTCTAGTCACAGCGAGCGCTGTCTTGCTAACTCTCATCGTAACGCGCCTGAGCAATCAATTTCAAGAGTTGTCCCAACTCGTCCCGCTAGGAATAGAACAACTGCGAGTTGGGTTCTATTGGTTGCAAGCAAAATTACCCGGACAAATTTTTGATAACCTTCCCAGTATTGACGATTTAACCCAAGAAATTAAAACGCTTTTTCGGTGGACAAGTTCGCATATTTATCTGTTGTTTTCCAACTATCTAAGCTTGATTCTCAATACCTTATTAATTACCGTTTTGACAATCATGCTTCTGGTAAATCCGATGCCATACCGCCACGCAATTATCAGCCTTTTTCCGGCTTTTTACCGTCAGCGAGCCGATGAAATTTTCTCAAAATGCGAAGATGGTTTAATGGGTTGGCTGGCAGGCGTTGCATTAAGCATGAGTTTTATTGGTATTACGAGCATTATTGGTTTGTTTGTTTTGCAAGTTCCACTGCCTTTTGTGAACGGGATTCTGGCATTTATATTGGCCTTAATTCCCTATATGGGCGCAATTTTAAGCGTAATTCCACCGCTGCTGCTGGCTTTATTAGATTCGCCTTCAAAAGCAGGCGCGGTGTTGTTGCTTTATTTCCTAATTCAACAAGTTGAAGGCAACTTAGTCACACCTATCATTATGGAAAAGCAGGTATCTCTGCTTCCCGCTTACACCTTAGCTCTCTTGACAGCATTCGGATTCTTCTTTGGCTTTTTGGGATTATTTTTAGCGCTACCAATTCTAATTGTTATTCAAATTTGGGTTAAAGAAGTTTTAATCAAAGATATACTAGACCGCTGGCAGACTGCTCCATCAGGGAAGCCAGCAGATAACCCATAAAGCTATATTTGTCAAGCCCACTTTATGTGAAGTTTATCAATCAATCAACCGATGAGAGTCCCGCTCAAGACAGATGACAAAAATCTCTAAACAAGCTATTTATTAATTAATAGATAATAACATAAATTATTTGTTTAAAAACTCAGTTAACTGGAAAGAAATGCACCATTGCCTATGGCAGCAGTCGTGAACAACTAAATTGTCAAAAAATATGAAACGAGACAACTCACCCACCGACAACATTAAACAGTCAATTCGGCAAGCAGCTTCTCATGCCTGGTTTGAGCGACTGGCAAGATTGGGATATGCTTCCAAAGGCTTAGTTTACTTTATTGTCGGTTTTCTAGCAGCACAAGCCGTCTTTAGTATGGGCGGCAGGACAACAGATACTAGCGGTGCATTATCAGAAATTGTTAGCCAACCGTTCGGTAAATTTCTGCTATTTCTTGTAACGATTGGCATTATTGGTTATGCCCTTTGGCGTATTGTTCAGACAATTCTCGACCCAGAACACCAAGGACAGAAAATGGATGCCAAGCGAATTGCCCAACGCATTGGCTACGCCTTAAGTGCTTTAGCTTACGCAGGTTTGGCTTTAACTGCTGTAAAACTGATAATGGGTTCGGGCGGTGGTAATAGCAATACAACCCAAGATTTGACAGCCCAAATTTTAGCGCAACCGTTTGGACAATGGCTGGTAGGATTGGCAGGCTCAATTGTTATTGGTGTAGGTTTTTCTTATTTTTACGAAGCATATAAAGCCAAATTTCGTCGCCATTTCAAGCTAGATGAAATGAGCCAAACCGAGCAAACTTGGGCGACACGGTTGGGTCGATTCGGAATTGCTGCCCGTGGAGTTGTTTTCGTTATAATCGGTTTTTTCTTAATTCAAGCAGCAAGGCTATCGGATGCCAGTCAAACGAAGGGATTGGGCGATGTGTTGGGAATTCTGGCACAACAGCCTTTTAGTCCAGTGATTTTGGCTCTAGTACCTTTGGGTTTAATTGCCTATGGTATCTACTCGGTAATTGAAGCTCGCTATCGGCGAATTTTCCGTTCATAAGCTTGCCCGTTATACAGAAAGTTATGAATTTTGAGTTAGATTTTGTTTACTTATCTAACTCCAAACTCATAACTTTTATAAGGGGTTTTGATTCAATCATCTGCTTTTAAGTCGGGAGATTTTAACTCACAATTCAGGGCGGGCACGGGGGCACCGCCCCTACTCAACTCAAAATTCCTAAAAACTTATGGCACAAATTGGTTATCATGCTTCCCACGAACAGTTTAAGCCCAGCGAACTGCTGAAATATGTCCAAATGGCAGAACAAGCTGGCTTTACCCATGCCCTTTCTTCCGATCACTTTCATCCTTGGAGTGAAGCGCAAGGACAAAGTGGTTTTGCTTGGTCTTGGTTGGGTGCAGCAATGCAAGCAACGCCGACGCTTTCCTATCGGGTTGTTTGCGCTCCCGGACAGCGGTATCATCCGGCTATTATTGCCCAAGCTGCGGCAACGTTGGCAGAAATGTTTCCAAATCGTTTTTGGCTAACGGTTGGCAGCGGTCAAGCGTTGAACGAACATATTACTGGGGATAAGTGGCCTACTAAGAGCGATCGCAACGCGCGCCTCAAAGAATGTGTCGATATTATCCGCGCCCTTTGGGCAGGAGAAACCGTCACCCATCGCGGTTTAGTGTGCGTAGAAGATGCAAAACTCTATACCCGCCCGGAAATTCTCCCATTAATTATCGGCGCGGGAATTACCCCAGAAACCGCAGAATGGTTGGGCAGTTGGGCAGATGGATTAATTACTACTTCTCGCCCACCTGAAAAGTTAAAAAAAGTCGTCGATGCGTTTCGTCGCGGTGGCGGAGAAGGAAAACCAATGATTTTGAAAGTGCAGCTTTCCTATGACAGTAATGCAGAGAAAGCACTACAAGGCGCTCATCATCAATGGCGCAGTAACATCTTCAAAAGCAAAATGCTGACAGAACTGATAGCACCCGATCAATTTGATGCCGCCGGGGAGTTTGTGCAACCACAGGAGTTATATCAACACCTCCGCATCTCGGCAGACCAAGAACAGCATATTGAGTGGTTGCAAAAAGATATTGAATTGGGGTTTGATCAACTAATTTTGCACAACGTTAACCGAGAACAAGAGCAGTTTATTGAGGTATTTGGCGAAAAAGTAGTGCCAGCGCTGACCAAAACTTGATCTTGGCATCTACCTAATTCAAGACTTTGAATTCTGATTCAATAATTGCTGAATCTCAGTCCGCAAGGCAGCAATTTCAGTGTGAAGTGCTGCAATTGATTTCGTTCCTGCTAATTCTGCTTCGTCATCCTCTGCATCGCGACCAATAAAAAATGTGGCGATGGTCGCAGTTACATAACCAAAAACCGCAAACGCATAGAGTGCCAGAACAAGGCAAAGTATGCGACCTTCTGGCGTTTTGGGCCAATATTCCGAACCCATTGTCATCATTAGCATTGCGGTCCACCATAAGGCTGTGCCGTAATTATTTAACCCGGAGGAACCATCGGCGACATCTTTTTCAAAAGCATACATCCCTGCTGCACCTACCAAGGTAATAATTATCGTTAGTCCTACGACATAACCAAATCCGCGACGGCTAACACTCGCAGCTAATGCCCGCATACCTCGATTCGTACCAGTCATAACTCGCAACAACTGCAAACTTCGTACAGCCCGTGCTGTTTTGAATGCTCGCACAACTCGTACAATCCTCAAGGTACGCAAAGCAGGCAACAGCAGAGAAAAAGCCGTTATCCAATGGCTTTTGATATAGGAAATTTTGCGGGGCGCCAAGGCAAATTTAAGTAGAAAATCTGCAATAAAGATAATCCAAATAGTAGTGCTAATGACTTCTAGCAGTGGGTTTAATCCCCAAGTTAATTCAATAATAAATAGGGCTAGCCACACAAATGCCAGCACCAGCATAGGAATTTCCAGCCAATCTTCTAGCTGTTGAAAAATCTCGCTTTGCTCTTGTTCTATGGCTTGTTTTTCTGCCAGGTTGGGGGTGTTCATCTACCTACCAAATCATTAGAAGTTTGTCTTTTACGCTGCATTTTAGCATAAGCTTTCGCCAACGGCACAGCAGTAAAGCCGTGGGCGATTATTGACTCGCAAATAATTAGGCTACCAATGACCCAAGCTGACTCTAATCCCGTTTTACGTAGCGCCAGCATGGCATAGAAAATCGCTGCCGCACCGATGGAACCAAACTATCCTAAAAACAAAGTATCCTGCCAGCTTTTTAACTGACCCAAAAGGGGACGCAACAGCAAAAAAGCAGGAGGGCAGCGTAACAGCAATACTGCTACTGCTAGTAGCAAACCTTTCCACCCAAGTTCTAGCCATTGTTGCCACGGCAGGGCTAAACCCAATAATACAAAAATATAAATGGTAACAATGCCTTTTTCAGCTAAAAATTGAATAAATGGACGCGCCCAGTAATTAGGCGGGACATCAGGAACTTCTGCTGAGCTTGTTGAGCTGCAACTGGCTCAGGCTTTACTAAAAAACTTGTCGCACCGATGCTACACGAGAAAGCTAGGAATGCTGCACTTATTAGCGGCAAACGGCAGCAATTAAACATAAAAAATCACCTCTATTTTTACAGTTGTAGTGATTTTTTAGGTTCGTCTTTGCGCTTCAACGCACAGATGGTCGAAGACAGCGCAACTACAAACCCTTGTTCAATTCATTGGTACTCTAACGTCCTTCCCTCTTCACGTCCAACTCTTCACGACGCAGTGTTTCCGTTGCCTCAACAATCTCCGTTTCAACTTCTTTCCTGATGTTAACTTCTTCGCGCACGAAAGCTTCTTTTTTGACATCAGCAGTTTCTTCGTAAACTTCCATACGCATCACCTTTTCCTGCTTAAAGGGAGTATCCCGATTTACGGGCGCACCTGCCTTTGCTGGAGTTACACTCTCAATTACAACTCGCTCTTTTTCTGTTGGAATAGAAACTCGTGCCGTGTCGGTTTCTACTCGCTTGCCAATTGCTACCTCGCCAGCTTTGTGACGGCTTTTTTCTGCAACCAGTCGTTCTTCGTAGAGTCGGAATTTGTGATGCTCGCGATCGTTCATCTGATACAATTGAGGCTCTTGTTCGTAAGTGTAGGTGTTGCGGTCATAACCAGTAGCCCTAGCTTGATTAGAGACCGGACGCGGCATAGAAACTGGTGCAGATGCTTCTAAAGGCAATGATGCTTCTACAGGTGCAGACCCTTCTACCGTTAGAGTACGATAAACACCCCGCACTTGTTCTTCATAATCGTAATCAACCACCATCCCATCCTCATACCTGGGTAGTCTTTCTGCTTGGTCTTTACTCTTCAAACCCGTCGCGTAGATGCGTTCTGCATCAACGTCAACTCGACAAAGAGCAACTGGAACTAATACCTTCTTGCCAAATATCCAGAAACCCGTGTCAACCACAAAATATCGGAAACGCCCTGTCTCATCAACTAGCGCGGTATCAATAGAGCCAATCTTCTCATCTGTATTTCCAGCATAGATATCCAGACCTTTGATATCTTCGCCATTAAAAGCAGCTTCGCGGTAGTTGGGATTAAAATCTTCAATTTTGTAAAGTAACATAAGAGTGGCTTCCCTTTTTATCTACATCTAGTTATGCCCCCATTTTAGATAGATCTCAAATTTGATGGTTCCTTCTTATGAAGGATTAAGTGAAACAGAATAGTAGGATTAGTATATTTATTTTAATTTTTTTCTGTCTTTGGATAGATGACTCGTCATTTTTTATACACCTTTCGCACCCTCAACTTTCACAATCGGTTTTTAACTATTTTTATAAAAAAATACCTTTATAAATTAGGCTTTCATACTTTATACTAACGACCCAAAAAACCTTATACACATAATTTATTACTTTAAAAGTAGACTTTTGTGTGAAATATTTTGGGGCAATATATTTGAAAAACTTTGCCTTGATCATGCTACTCCCTATGTTTAAATATCATTATGAATATAGGTGATGCCGCCTCTTAAGCAAGCAATTTCCCATAAATGATGACTAATGACTAATGACTAATAAAAACAAATTCCCCGGTCTAACCAGGGAACGAAAAATATTAAAAAAAGTAATGTTGTTTTAATAAATAAATTGAATAGGCCAAAAAGCGGCGATAATTTAGTAGGAGCGCTTGTTGATTTGAGAGCGGACGCCGGGGCGGGCAGTCCTGTGCAGGTGCCGCACCCGATCGCATTTTCCAGTCTCAAGAAAACAGTTGCATTCATATTTGAGTACCACTTAAGCTTGGTTGCTGTTGCGAGTCTGGCTAGCCAGCTCCAACAGTTGCGCCCAGCGTTTTTGGACTTGTTTGGGAGTGCATTTGAGCGCGGTGGCGATCGCCTTGTCGCTTTCTTGATTCCGCTTCATTTCTAACAGTTGCTGCATTTCGGGCGCAAGTTGAGCGCGAAATGCTTCCCATTTGTCCGAAGTCATTCCCAGCTTTTGATCGACATCAGCACCCAGCCATTCGTGGACGAGTTTCCAATTTTGAGTGCGGGCAAATTTTTCGACGTGGTACTTGAAACGTTGTTGCAAGTAGTCGCGCTGGCGGGAAGACAAACCGAGCACGCGATCAATTTCCGAAGCCGAAAGGTCTTGCAATTTTAAAGTTAAGTAATTCACGCATTCTGGCTGATTTTGCGATTCCAGATAGACGATCAATTCCGATACTACTCGATCGCGCAGCACAGCATCAGCCGGATCGACAGTTTCCGATACCATTTGCTCGCGCACTTGTTGCAGCGCCGGAGAGCGGCTGTACATTTCCGCATCTTCTCCCTTGCCCGACTCTACAGCCATTTCAATGTCGATCGCAGTTTCGGGAGGCTGGCCCTTGGCAAATCCTTGAGCGCGCAACACGATCAGGCGTTGGCGGTTGCGGCCGGGCAAACCAATTTGGCGCTTGGCGTAGTGTTCGGTAAAAGCCATGTACTCAGCCAATTCTAGCTGGGTGCGGGGTTGGTAGGTGACATCGAGTTGGTGTTCGCGGCGGAAAGCTCGCAGAGATTCGATGTAAAAGCCTTGCAAAAAGTCTTCAATCATGTTGTAGCGAGCTTGGAAGTTCAAGTTCGATCGGAAAGAAGCAACATGGCGGTAAATCATCGCCGCGAGGTGAGAATGCAGTTCGACGCGGCCTTGTTTGGAACCGAGGCGGTAGTATTGCAGGGTTTTTTGCAACCGGTGCTCGGCCAAAGTGATTTGCCAAGCTTCAACTTCGCCGGAAATTTGGATGCGATCGCTCTTTTGGCAAATCCGTTCGACTTCCTTAGCAATCCGCATCGCCACTGGTTGAGCGCTGCGGCTGGCAGTTTTCATTTCCCCTTGCAATTCTTTGAGAGCGAAGTTAGCCAAAGCGAGGATATCGATGCTGGGAAGAGTATTGATTTCGGCGGTTTGTTCGCTGGATGCAGCCGGAATGCTGTTGATGTCAGAAGCGGTGTTGCAGTTGACGGTGTTGGTGGCAGCTTTGAGAGTCATGGCGTTTATCGGGTGGTAGGGCACAGCGGGTGTGCGAGGACATTTGTCAGAGAGTGAGGTGGCAGTTGCTGGCCGTTTCGCTTGCTGTGCTGATTCAACTCTCTATACATTGAATGTTACGGAAGTAGAGATAACCGTAGTTATGCCAGTGTTCCACTCTCTCATGCAACAGTTTTTGGCTGCTGAATCTGATTCTAAGCGCTGGCTGTGGAAGATTGGTTTTATTGCCGTTAAAGCCTTACTGTACAAGCATTCTGAGCTGTTATGTGCGTGGGGCGATCGGGAGGAAAATTGAGGGTGCTGCGAGGCCGCTGAGTGGACAATCTAATAACTGGCTATTTGAGGCGGTTTTGGCCGTTAGAGATTGTGGAATCGAGACTTCGCAGAGTGTAGCTATCTGCAATGTCTTCAGAACCTACGCAACAGCAGTTAGGAAACCCGGTTAATCTGAAAATTTGATCTGATCCAAGAAGGAAGAAGGAATAATAAAGAAGCACATAAAGCTTTGTTTGCCAACAATTCACCCTGATTCTTTCTCTAATACCAAAGTCACAGGCCCGTCATTCTCTATATAGACTTGCATCATCGCTCCAAACACGCCTGTTTCAACTTTTAAGCCACTCTGGCGCAACTTTTCGACAAATTTATCATAAAAAATTTCAGCTCGTTCAGGAGCTGCGGCTCGGTCAAAGGAAGGTCGCCGACCTTTGCGACAGTCCCCGTAGAGCGTAAATTGACTGACAACCAGCAACTCGCCGCCGATGTCTTGTACTGACTTGTTCCAGCGCCCGGTATCCGTGGCCGAGTCGGGAAACAAACGCAATTCCAGGCATTTGCGAGCCATCCAATCGAGTTCTGCTTCGGTGTCGGTGTCTGCAATACCTACCAGCAAGTTAAGTCCGCAGCCAATTTTGCCGACAATTTGACCGTCTATTTCGACTTGAGATGATTTTACTCGCTGGATGATGACTCGCATGGGAAATCGGTAATTGGTAATAGGTAATTACTCGTTACCAGGCCAAGAGTCTTGTAACGCAAATTCTTATTCTCTGCCTCCTATCTTCCTGAGAACCAGAGAGGCAGAGCCTCTAGACATCGGTTCCCAGGCTCTTGGCCTGGGAACCACTACAAAAGAATATTTTACTGTTAGTTTTTCCCAAAACCTTTGCCGCGATTGGTTGAAGGCATACAAAGACAGTTTTCGAGTTGCGAGCGCAACGTCTCGGTATCCAAACCCTGACCAATGAGAACAAGCTGGTTTTTGCGATCGCCTTTCCACTCGTCGTCATCCATCGAAAATCGCTTCCCGCTCAAGTGAAAAATATGCCGTTTGGGACTTTCTTCAAACCACATAATCCCTTTCGCGCGAAACACATTTGTTGGCAGTTGTTTGTCTAAGAAATATTGAAATTTTCTCAGAGAAAACGGCTTATCGCTTTGGAAAGAAATTGAGGTAAATCCGTCATTTTCTAAATGGTCGGAGTGGTCGTGATGGCCGTGGTCGTGATGGCCGTGGTCGTGATGGCCGTGGTCATGATGGTCGTGATGGCTGTGGTCGTGATGGTCGTGATGGCTGTGGTCGTGATGGTCGTGATGGTCGTGATGGTCGTGATGGTCGTGACTGCTAGCAGTTTTTTCAGATTGGAAATATTTGTCCGATTCAAACAATCCGACGCTGAGGACTAGCGGTAGGGGAACTTGCGATTTTACTGTTCGCAGAATTCGAGCACCTTCTTTGACATCGCGAATCTTAACTTCCAACAAATCTAAATCTGCTTCTTCAACCAAATCAGTTTTGTTGAGGATAATTATATCGCCGTAAGCTATTTGACTGTAAGCTGCTTGAGAGTTGAACAAATCTAAGCTGTAGTTGGCTGCGTCTACTACTGTAACTATCGAATCAAGACGAGTCAGGTCGCGCAGTTCTGTGCCTAAAAAAGTCATCGCTACTGGCAGCGGGTCGGCGAGTCCGGTTGTTTCGACTACCAGATAATCGAGATTTTCTTGACGTTCCAGAACTTTGTAAACTGCATTAACTAAATCTTCATTAATTGTGCAGCAGATGCAGCCGTTGTTCAGCTCAACCATGTTGTCGTCGGTGGTGACAATCAGTTCGTTGTCGATGCCGATTTCGCCAAATTCATTTACCAAAACTGCTGTTTTCAAACCCTGCTGATTGGTCAGGATGTGGTTGAGCAGGGTTGTTTTGCCGCTGCCGAGAAATCCTGTAATGATTGTAACGGGCAATCCGTGTTTGGGAGCGTCCATCGCCAGTTCTGTCTCGGACTGAGTTGTAGATTGCATAGCTTGACTATCAAATAATGTCGATCGCACTTTCTTTGTGGTTCTTATTGTATCTTAATTAGGACAAAGCCTGGTAAACCCAGTTTCTCGGAGAAATGTTGGGTTTGGTGGCATGGTATCTACGCATCAACCGGGAATCAGCCCGATAGTGCAAAATAAGTGGGCCGCTAATTATCGGCAATTGCTAACGCGGTCGATCGCACTTTTTTATTTTTTTGATAATTTTTTTGTTCCCAGTACCTGTAGCAGTTTGCCTGCAACCAGTTTTCCCGGTAAATTCAGCAGCGACAAATTTGGGACAGACTCAAGCTGAGTGCGATCGGCAAATTCCCGCTAATCTATAGAACCCATTTGAGATCTTTTACGCGGTGGCTAGTCTTTTAAGCATCAGTCTAATAAAGCAAAGCTTGAGTTTGGCATTTGAACGAGTGAGTGTGCGATCGAATTTTTTGACGCCAGCTTTTGCATCTTTCCACCCAAGCGTTTGAAGGTTCTCTTCCCCCATCTAGCCGCCGATGGCCCAAATCCAGATTGCCCTTTAGCGTGATTTTCGGCTTTTGATTGCCCGGTTGCCAGTTCAAATTGAATCTTAGCCATAATCTGAGGATAAATCTCCTCCAAGGCAAGAGTTGCGTTTCTCAGGGTGGTACCCGTTGTCTAACAAGATGTTAGTTTTGGGAAGTTCGGCAGGTTTAGATTTGAAGTAATTGATGTTTTGGGAAAGCATTTCAATCAGCTTGCAGATCATCAGATAAGATAGCTTTAGTACAATGGGTAAAGAAGGGAAAGCCAAGTATATCGACAACTAGATATCTTTTGACGCCAAAGCGTGCATTTATTTGTAGAAACAAAACTCTTTAGACTCCTCACTAGCATAGAAGCGTGTTTTTCTCCCATGAGTGAGTCAATCATGATTAGGGTTGTCCACTGCGGTTTTTTTTGACTTGTTAGCGCACCTTACTATTTAACTCGGTCATGATCCGATCAAGTACACCGTCCTCACACCAATTTTTGTAATGCCAGAAGACAGTAGAATATGGTGGTATATCTCTGGGCAAGTCTGACCAATTACAACCGTTCTTGAGTTGATAAAATATCCGCGAAAAGGATTTGCCGCGCAAGTCCACACCGGAGGTCTGATTTTCTTCTTTTGGGGCAGTAATGGCTCAATAATTTCCCACTCCTTGTCCGTGACATCGCTGGAATAAACCATTTTCAACCCCAATCTGATTAAATTTACCTCTTTTTGTCAATTTTACTCGATCGCCCTGGGAGCATCTCAATGAAAGCAGTCAAGCTAGAAATTGGAGTTTGGAGGCCCGATACTGCGAGGCGCGGGGCTGCGAGGCAAGAGGAAGAAAGAAGGAGCCATTGGAGGCAGGAGACAGGAAGAAAGAGGAAGAAAGAAGGAGCTAGAAGAAGTGTTTTTACAAATATGAGATGCTCCCCTCGCCCAAAAGATCTCAAGTGGGTTATATAAGCGGTAGTCTTCGATTGTAATGGGGTTGAGAGATTTTTGGTGGAGTGCGTGCGATCGCCTTTAAATTTCAGCCAGAACGATCGCCCGATCTACTAAAAATCACACTCGGCTAACATATCCGAGCCGATCACATTCTCCCAGCCACTCCACCAATCAACGGAACATCAACCAACTTAGCGATTGTTGCACTTCCGTGAACAAAAGAAAACCACTGGCAACTTGCTAATGCGACTGCTTGTTGGAGGTACAAGATTAATTATTAGCGTCGGTGTCTAGCCAGGAATTTAAGCGCCTTGAAAGCTCTACCAAGGTCGATTGAACATCAAGCTACCAATTCCTCAAGTCTATTTTCTAGAGAAGCTACTACCATGTCTCTGCCAAACTCATCCTTGAATCTATTTAAACTTAAGCGCAAACTTTCCCTGCGATCGCTCTTGATTGTCCCGTTTGTACTACAAATCTTCGTAGCAGTTGGACTAACGGGATATTTTTCCCTGCGGAATGGACAGAAGGCAGTCAATGATGTTGCCAGTCAGTTACGTCAAGAAATGAGCGATCGCCTCAACCTGCAAGTTCTGAACTATTTGGAAAAACCTTATATTGCCGGACAAGTGATCGTAGTTGCGGCCCAAGAGGGTCAGCTTGATTTAACAGATTTCACCAAACTGGAACGAACTTTGTGGCGGTTAGTCAGCCAAAATACCCTCGAAGACGTGCAAATTGGTTTAGAGGATGGCACGAATATTGCTCTTGATACAACAATCAATGACGGCATCGTTTCTCGCCTCAGTGACAAAGCGCGTCTACCTCAACGCCAATTCTACAAACTTGACGATCGAGGTCAACGGGTCGCACTGCTCAAAACTCAGGCAGAGTTTGACCCCCGGACTCGACCCTGGTATCAAGTTGTACAGAAAGCAGGAAAACCAGCCTGGACATCTGTGCCCTATGTTAGCAGTTCGTATCAATCGGCTACCATGGCTCTATCCCAGCCGATTTACAATCGCGGTGGAACGTTACTAGGAGTGCAAAAAAGTACCTTTCGGCTGGACAAGATTCATCGTTTTCTGAGCGAGTTGAAGGTGGGTCAAACGGGACAAACGTTTATCGTCGATCGATCGGGCAATCTGATTGCCAGTTCAACGATCAGTCAGCCTTACATTATGGATCTTAAAAATGAAGAGTTGCAACAAATTCCTGCAGTCAAGTCTGAAAGTTCTGTAATTCGTGCCACAGCGCAAGCTATCCTCGATCGATTTGGCAACTTCAACGCTATTGCACAGAATCAACAGCTTGATTTTATGCTGGCAAACCAACGGCAGTTCGTGCAGGTTTCCGCCATTCGAGACGAACGAGGTATCGATTGGTTCAGCGTCGTTGTGGTGCCTGAATCAGATTTCATGGCACAAATCAATGCCAATACTCGCACCACAATTTTGCTGTGTCTAGGGGCTTTGGTGGTGACGACTATACTGGGTCTTTTTACTTCGCGTTGGATTACCAAACCGATTTTGCAGCTACAAACAGCCAGTCAGGCGATTAGTTCGGGGCAGTTGGATCAAACACTTCAGGTGCAAGGTATTAGTGAATTAGAATCGCTGGCAGATTCCTTTAATCAGATGGCGGGTCAACTCAAAACCTCCTTTATCGAACTGGAAAGCCGGGTTGAGGAACGCACCGCAGAACTGAAAGAAGCAAAACTTGTAGCCGATGGCGCGAACCAGGCAAAAAGCGAATTTCTTGCCAACATGAGCCACGAACTCCGCACTCCCCTCAACGGTATTTTGGGCTATGCTCAAATCCTCAATCGCAGCAGCGCATTGCCCGCAAAAGAACGTCACGGAGTAGAGGTCATTTACCAGTGCGGTTCTCATTTGCTGACGCTGATTAACGATGTGTTGGACTTGTCCAAAATTGAAGCCGGCAAACTAGAACTCGCACCTAAAGCGATTCACTTTCCCTCATTCGTCCAAGGTGTCGCTGAAATCTGCCGCATTCGTGCCGACCAAAAAAACATTGGCTTCGTTTACGAGCCCGATCCACATTTGCGTGAAGGGATTTTTGCCGATGAAAAACGGCTGCGTCAGGTGTTACTCAACTTGGTGGGAAATGCGATTAAATTCACCGACAAAGGTTCTGTCACGCTCAAGGTTGCCGTAGTTGAGAATCCTCCCAATCCGTCCACTCGCTCTTTCAAATTTCAAGTTGAGGATACGGGTGTAGGAATTGCGCCCGATCATTTGGATAAAATTTTTCATGCTTTTGAACAAGTGGGCGATCGCCAGCGCCAAGCCGAGGGCACGGGTTTAGGGCTCGCGATCAGCCAAAGGATTGTCCAACTCATGAACGGACAAATCCAAGTTAAGAGCCAACCCGGAGTCGGCAGTGAATTCTTTTTTGAGGTGGAACTGGCGATCGCCACCGATTGGGTACAGCAAAACTCCTTCACAACAGGAAAACAAATTATTGGTTACGAAGGACAACGACGTAGCATACTTGTGGTAGACGATCGTTGGGAAAACCGAGCCGTTCTCGTCAACTTGTTAGAGCCACTAGGATTCCAAGTTAGTGAGGCCGAAAATGGACAAGCAGGATGGGAAAAAATACGACATTCTCAACCTGACTTAGTGATTACAGACTTGGCAATGCCAGTCATGGACGGCTTTGAGCTGCTCAAACAAATTCGCAGTGCAAAAGATTTGCCCCACCAGAAGATCATTGTCTCTTCTGCATCAGTTTCACAAGCCTATCAACAGATGAGTTTAGATGCAGGGGGAAATGATTTCCTGGCCAAGCCAGTGGAAGTCAGTGAATTATTTAATCTCTTAGCCACTCATTTGGAATTAAAGTGGAAATATGGAATGACAGCCTCGAACGACTCTGGGGTACCCACTCCAACCACTGCATTAGCAAACCCAGAAGGGATTATTATTCCTTCCCCTGTAGAGTTAAGGACGTTACTAGAACTGGCGCAGCAAGGCAACTTAAAACGCCTACGATCGCACACAGAGCATATTGCTCACTCTAACCCTCGCTACGCTGATTTTGCCTCACAAATTCTTCAGTTGGCCAAGCAATTTAAAGCCGAAGAGATTGAAGAGTTGCTACAACAACATCTCACAGAGAAGAAAGCCGATGTCTAGTCCTGAATTAATTCTGGTGGTGGACGATACCCCTGCAAACTTAGAAGTAGTTTGTGAAACTTTAAGTGATGCGGGGTACGAAGTAGCAACCGCAATCAACGGCGATCGCGCTCTTAAGCGAGTCCAAGCTTATCCTCCCGATCTGATCTTGCTCGACGTTCAAATGCCAGGAATTGACGGCTTTGAAACCTGCAAACGTCTGAAGGCAGATCCGAAAACAGCCAGTATTCCGATCATTTTTATGACTGCTCTCTCCGATGCCGACAGTAAGGTGAAAGGATTTGTCCTGGGTGCTGTGGACTACATCACCAAACCCTTTCAAGAACAGGAGGTGCTAGCACGGGTAAAAACTCATTTGCAGCTACGACAGTTAACTAAAAATCTCGAACAGCGTGTAGCTGAGCAAACGGCTGATTTAGAAGCAGCACTCACACAACTGCAACAGTCTCAGCTTCATTTAGTCCACACCGAAAAGATGTCTGCTTTGGGAAATTTAGTCGCGGGTGTCGCGCACGAAATTAATAACCCGCTTTGCTTTATTGCTGGCAATCTGAAACCAGCTCAGGACTATATTAAAGACCTATTTCAACTAATTGAGTTATACCAAAAAGAACTCCCTTATCCAAGTGCCTCACTACAGGAATTCGTGGAGGAAATAGATTTGGAATATTTACAAGAGGATTTACCCAAGTTAATCGATTCGATGCAAGAAGGAGTCGAGCGCATTCACACAATCAGCACCAGTTTAAGAAACTTCTCGCGTTCTGATTGCGATCGCCCCATTCCTTACAATATCCACGACGGGATTGACAGCACGCTCTTGATTCTCAAACATCGCCTCAAAGCTAACGAATCTCGCCCGGAAATTCAAGTCATCACAGATTATGGGGATCTGCCACAGGTAGAATGCTTTGCCGGACAGTTGAATCAGGTATTTATGAATGTGCTGGCAAATGCGATCGATGCCCTGGAGGAATCAAATAAAGGACGCAGTTTTGCTCAGATCAAAGCCAACCCCAACCAGATTACTGTCAAAACCCAATTGTCGGAGTCTCAGGCCGTGATCCGAATTGAGGATAATGGGATTGGCATTACGGATGCGGTGAAGCCAAAAATCTTTGAGCATTTGTTTACCACCAAAGGCGTGGGGTACGGAACAGGGCTAGGATTGGCGATCGCCCGTCAAATCGTAGTCCAGAAACACTCTGGAACTCTAGAAGTCAACTCAACTTTAGGTCAAGGTACAGAATTTGTGATTTCAATTCCGGTGAAGGATCTCGCTGTAAAAGACATTCAGGCAACGATCTGCGTTGACGCAGCATAACAAATCATTGCAGCGGCAGCATAAAGATGATTGATAGCGCCCCTTCAAACCATCCAAACTATTGATATAGTAGTACGCGGTGCAAAAAACGGTAAACCATGACAGCCACAAATCTCGTCAATAAATTTGAGTACAAACCCCTATACAAACCAAATCAATTAATTTGCGGAACGGGGCAAACAGCCATTGTCAGCGGCTGGACAGTAAAAAGTGCGATCGGCAAACATTTACAACCCAACGAATTTGCTGTCATCGGACAACTTTACTCGCCTACTCGCGGCATCAACTTCTTAATTAGAAACTTGCTGTGCAATCCCCACGTCCGCTTTTTAGTAATTCTCAACGCTACCAAAGAAGACCGCAACTCCGGTGCCGCAGCGTGCTTGATTGACTTTTTTCGCAACGGCTTTGAAGCCGGCAAAAGCGATACTGGTAGAGATTGCTGGTTAATTAAATCTTCAATATTTGGCTACATTGATATTGAAATAGCAGCAGAAGCCTTAGAACTATTGCGTCATTCAATCGAATGGAAAGAAGCCATAGATATAGCAGAAACAGTGACTATTGTCAAGTCTTTTTCCGAAAAAGCAGTGGTTGAACCTTGGGGAGAAACCGTAACTTTTCCATTAGTCGAAATCGTCCCGACTGTACTCCCCGGCCAGAAATACGGACACAGAATCGAAGGCAAAACTATCGCCGAAACTTGGGTAAAAATCATCCACCGAATTAAGACCACTGGCACCCTGCGGCCGACTGGTTACGACGGACAGTGGCAAGAATTAATCGACTTAATGGCAGTGATTACAGATGAACCTGCGGAGTTCTATTTTCCCGAACCGAATTACTTACCAATAGACCGTGATTTTCTCGAACAGTACAAACCGCAAATGCTCGAAGATGCCCCCTATAACGAAGGCATTAAATATACCTACGCCCAGCGGATGCGGTCGTGGTTTGGACGAGATCAAATTGAAGAAGTTATTGCCAAACTAATTAAGGAAATTGACGCGGCAAGTGCTGTAATTAGTTTGTGGGATGCGGGCGGAAATGTTAACAGAAGACCTGACGGTTCCTCCGACCACCAGCACAGCGGCAGTCCTTGTTTAAATCACATTTGGGTGCGAGTTGTGGATGAAGAAATATCCCTAACAGCAACTCTTCGCAGTAACGATATGTTTGCGGCGTGGCCGGCAAATGCAATGGGTTTGCGGGCTTTGCAGCAGCACATTCGAGATGAAATTGCGAGGCGTTCCGATTATAATTTGACAATGGGCCCGTTGGTAACGCTGAGTCAATCGGCTCACTTGTATGACGATACCTTTGAAAATGCCGATCGACTAATTCAAACCCAATATGCTAAAATCTGCGAAGATCGAGACTTTTTCGATGCAGCAGGCAATTTTTTAGTTGAAGTAGCCGACAATCAGATAGTTGTCACGCAAACCACCCCCGGCAGCGGCGAAGTTGTCACCTGTTATTCTGGAAAAAACCCTCTCAAGTTAGTGCGAGAAATTTGTGCGGCTTCCCCGGCTATCAAAGGCGAGCATATTGGTTATTTGGGAATAGAGTTGCAGAAGGCTGCCGAGTGTCTGAAAACGAGCAAGCAATACATCCAGGATAGACGATGAATCTAGAAGAAGAAAGACCGAGTTGGGACGAATACTTCTTAATGTTAGCAAAATTGGCTGCTACTCGATCGACTTGTCTGGCTTTTCCTGTAGGCGCGGTGATAACTAAAAACAGGCAAGTTTTAGCAACGGGTTACAACGGTTCGCCGTCAGGTTCGGCACACTGTACTACTCAAGGCTTCTGCTATCCTGGTTTGAGTAGTTGCGACGCCAGTAAAACTTTGCCATCAAGGGCGGTTCACGCGGAAGCAAATGCGATCGCCAAAGCTGCTAAACACGGTATATCTACTGCTGGGGCTAGTATTTACGTCACTTTAGAACCCTGCATCTATTGTTTGAAATTAGTCATTGCCGCTGGAATTAGAGAAGTGTTTTACGAAACGAGTTTTAACAGCGGAGAAAAAGCTGCTTTGAGAGATACTTTTATCAGTGAAGGTATTGTTGAGTTAAAACAAATTCAGTTATCTGAAGATACAGCAAAAAAGGCGGCTTTGTTTTTGTTGCATCCTACATCGGTCGCCAAAAAATTAGTATAGGATCAATCCTCCCCGTGGTTGTCGCAGCCACAGGAAATAACTGTGCTGTGTCCCTATAAATGATATTTATTGGCTGGCAATTTGTAGGGATACGGCAGTGCCCTATCCTAAATCCCGCGTAATACAAAGGATATTTACTTTACGTCTTGCAAAGACACAGCACTGCCATACCCTTACAACAAATAGAACTGGCAATTAACCAAAAGGTGGCCTGACAAATTGTGAATACCGTGTAGTTCAATCAATCAAACTCATTCACCACTTGCAAATACTCGATTGCCGCATCTATCCTCGAAGAATACTTAAAAGCAAACTGATCGAACCAATATCCCTCATCGGAATTTTTATCCAACTTTTTCAGCCAAACCTGAGCTTGCCTAACTTTCTGTCTGTGCGTTTGTACGTCCAACTGCAGCCCCGCGACTTTTTCTGCTGGCAGTAGTTCCAGTGCAGCCACTTCCTGAGCTTTATTTGGTGCTTCGTGCTCAGCCTTAAGCGGTTGCTGTGAAACTGCTTCCTGAGCTTTATTTTGCGCTTCGTACTCAGCCTTAATTTGAGCTAAATCCTTATCCAAAGAACCAGCATACAAATTTATATCTGATGTTTTAAATGTTTGATTTGACGGCACTGCTGCTTGTGGCACAGGCGCTTGTGCTTGTACCGGTGTCTGACTTTTCAACTCAGCATTTTTTTGAGATGCTTGATACTCTGCCTTAAGTTCACCTAACAGGCGTTCGATAGATTCCATAACTTAAACCCCCCTAAAAAATGCTGCTGGGTCAACTGATCCAAATATAATCGCGTGAACTTCGCCCGCCTCCTCAATCAGTTATTGCATTCAGCAATACCTCTGTCAGGGTCATTCCTTCAATATCATCCATCGTGACAGTATCAACGATATCAAATTTAGCCCCGGCGCTTTGCAGTTCGTCATCCAATATTTTGAGAAACTTAGTAGCTTCGGGCGCATTTCCTACTTGAATAAAAGAAATCGCCAACTCTTCATCTCGATCGAGCTTCCGCGAAGCCTCTATAATCGTTTTCATCACTTCTTTGCGATCGTCCGGTTCCCCGTCCGTCACCACTAATATTGTTTCCCCATTTTGCTTTGTCTTACCGGATGCTTTGCGATTAAAATAACTGTTCAGGGCGTCTTGCAGAACAGCAGCTAAATTGGTAGTCCCCGAAGGTTCGTTTTCTTGGAAAATTTGCACTACTTTAGCTGCTGTTACGTTGTCATATCGCTTGAAGCGACCAGAAAACACATAAACTGTTATGCCATCAGGATCAAGTTCTTCGCATTTATTCGCCAATGCGATCGTCGATTCTTGCATGAGCGCCCACCGACTTTTACCGCCCATCTGGTCTTTTGTGTACATACTGCCGCTTTTGTCAATGATGATGGTATAATCGCGGTTCTGAAGCATAAGATTTTTCCTGTTAATTAAGTTTTTCCCAAAAATAGCAAAACCAGCGAGCAGAAGCTGTTGAGCTTTAGTTGCTCGCTGCGTTTTTTAGTTGATTTGCGATCGCAAATACCGGAATTTAAGCTGCAACTAAAGCATCTTTAAGTGGCTTCCAGCTAAAAGCTCGATCGCCCCCCATCTCAACTGCTATTTTAACTCGCGGTTCTAACGTCGGCAAAACAGTCAAATACTCAATCTCCTGACTCGACAAAATCTGCCCTTCAATAATCCACAACACCAGTCCTTTTGCTTTCGGTGGCAAATTGTCTAATTGAGTTTTCAACATCGGCGGCACGTAGTACGTATAACCCACTGCCGATTCATTGCCAGTAGTTTTTTTGCCCAAATGCGGTGGCCGCACCCCGTGAACCCCAGTCAAATACATCGCCAAATCACCCAAACCCCGCGCCGAAATCGTGTACGCACCGTAGCCCGCAGCCCTCAGCCGCCGCAGGTAGCGCCCCTCAAATCCTCCCTCTAAAGGAACGTACAGGGCCAGCGACCCCGACTTTTCCAAATCCCGAATTAGATCCGATCCCGTCGTAATCAGTCCCATAAATTTGTGTTTCCTGCTGTATCAAAATTTGGTCGATCGCTGCTTGCGAGCTGGAAATATTATAAATCCTAAAGTTGAGGCGAAAAATTCTCATCGCGGCCTTGACAAACGGCAAACACTTCATGTACTATTTTGAATTGTCGCCGTAAAGGATACTGAGTGGTTTGCTGCTCAAGTCCTGGTGCAAACAAGCAAGACCGAGACAAAACTCGGAGATCTAGCAGGTAAAAAGCCGTAAATCTCAACCCTTGCAAGACTTCCACAAGCTCGCTCCCAAATTTAAAACTCAAATTTTAAACACCGAGGAAGGCTGTTGGTTGATAACAGTTAATTGCAGGAACACTGAAATAAATGTTTCTGCACAAGAGCAAGCGGATTGACGAAAACTTCGCAATCCGAAACCTCTTGCGTAAATAAAAGGAAGAAAATCCGTGTCTGTAGGCATTCTTGGCACTAAACTAGGCATGACTCAAGTGTTTGACGCCGAAGGGAGAGCCATCCCCGTCACCGTCATACAAGCAGGGCCTTGTACAGTAACTCAAATCAAAACCAAACAAACTGACGGCTACGGTGCCGTTCAAGTTGGATACAACGAAGTCAAACCAAAGGCTCTCAACAAGCCAGAACTAGGACACCTTGCCAAGTCGGGGGCGAATCCATTGCGCCACTTGCAGGAATACCGATTGGAAGACACCAGTTCCTTTGAATTAGGTCAACAACTAAAAGCAGATACTTTTACACCGGGACAAATAGTAGATGTCATCGGTACCAGCATCGGTAAAGGTTTTGCAGGTTTTCAAAAGCGCCACAACTTTAAACGAGGCCCGATGTCTCACGGTTCCAAGAACCACCGCGAGCCTGGATCGATCGGGCCTGGAACTACTCCTGGTCGCGTTTATCCTGGGAAAAGAATGGCGGGACGTATGGGCAACGTTCAAGTCACCGTCCGCAAACTAACAATTATCCGGGTGGATACAGAGCAGAACTTGCTGCTAATTAAGGGAGCAGTTCCCGGCAAAGCTGGCGCCTTAGTCAATGTTGTGCCTGAGAAAAAAGTAGGACGTTAGTCAGTAGTAAATAGTCAGTAGTCAGCAGTCAGTAGATAGTGGTTGGTCGTTAGTAGCAAGCAATAACTAAGAACTAAAAGCTGAAAACTAAGACCTGAAAACTAAGACCTGAGAACAGACAACAGACGACAGACAACAGACAACAGACAACTAACAACAGACAACTAACAACAGACAAAGGACAAAAGATATGGTTAATTGTGTAGTCCGAAATTGGCAAGGCGAAGAAGTTGGGGAAACAACTTTAGAACTGCGCGTAGCCAAAGAAGAAAATGCGTCTCACATCGTTCACAGAGCATTGACGCGGCAACTGAATAACGCCCGTCAAGGAAATGCTTGCACCAAAACTCGATCGGAAGTTAGAGGCGGTGGTCGCAAACCCTGGCGTCAAAAAGGCACCGGCCGAGCCAGAGCAGGTTCTATCCGTTCTCCGCTGTGGCGGGGCGGCGGTGTCATCTTCGGGCCAAAGCCGAGAGACTTTGAAGTCAAGATGAACAAAAAAGAACGCCGTCTCGCTTTGCGGACAGCCTTCTTCAGTCGTACCGAAGACATCATTGTGGTTGAAGAATTTGCAGAGCAATTTCAGAGACCGAAAAGCAAAGAATTGCTGAGTGCGATCGCCCGCTGGGGCATCGAACCAGATACAAAAGTTCTGTTAATCTTGCCAGAACCGCAACCAAACGTCTACTTATCAGGACGCAACATCGAATTAGTAAACGTCATCTTGGCAACCTCCCTGAATGTTTACGACGTTCTCGCGGCTGACAAAATTATCGTCACATCTACAGCCATAGCTAAAATTCAGGAGATTTACGGTGAGTAAAATCGACCCCCGCGACTACGCAGATTTGATCCAGCGTCCGATTCTCACCGAGAAAGCTACCCGAATGATGGAATTAAATCAATTCACATTCGACGTAGCCCCCAAAGCGACAAAGCCTCAAATCAAAGCTGCAATCGAAGAACTATTTAAGGTCAAAGTCATCGGCGTCAACACCCAAAACCCGCCGCGCAAAAAGCGTCGAGTTGGCAAATTCGTCGGCTTTAAACCTTGTTACAAGCGAGCAACCGTAACTCTGACCGACGGAGACTCGATCCGCAAACTCCTATTCCCAGAAGTCTAGACGATTTTGGATTTTAGATTTTAGATTTTAGATTTTAAATTGCGGTTAACTGGTGGAAATTCTCGAACCAGAAAACTCGTAAGTTAACCAAAGATCGCCAATCTTCAACCTAAAATCTAAAATCGATAAACGTCAAATCCAAAATCCAAAATCCAAAATCTAAAATAGATCGATTATGGGCATCCGTTCTTACCGACCTTATACCTCCAGCACCCGAGAACAAACCGTCTCGGACTTTGCTGAAATTACCAGATCAGAGCCAGAAAAGTCTCTAACCAGCAATAAGCACACCAAACAAGGCCGCAACAACCGAGGCGTCATCACCTGTCGCCACCGGGGAGGCGGTCACAAACGGCTGTATAGAGACATCGACTTCCGCCGCGACAAACACAGCATTCCCGCTACTGTCAAGGCGATCGAATATGACCCCAATCGCAACGCCCGCATCGCCCTCGTGTTCTACAAAGACGGCGAAAAACGGTACATCCTGCACCCGCTCAACTTAAACGTCGGTACAGTAATTGTCTCAGGCCCAGACGCGCCGATCGAAATTGGCAACGCCCTCCCCCTGAAGAACATTCCCCTCGGTACCAGCATCCACAACGTCGAGCTAGTACCCGGAAAAGGCGGACAAATCGTTCGCTCCGCCGGCTCCAGCGCTCAGCTAATGGCAAAAGAAGGTAGCTACGTCACCCTCAAACTGCCATCCGGTGAACAGCGCAAAGTCCGCGCCGACTGCTACGCCACCATCGGTCAAGTCGGCAACACCGACGCCAGAAACATCAGCCTGGGTAAAGCAGGTCGTACCCGCTGGAAAGGTCGCAGACCCACCGTTCGCGGTAGCGTCATGAACCCGGTAGACCACCCGCACGGCGGTGGCGAAGGCAGAGCTCCTATTGGGCGTCCGGGGCCTGTCACTCCTTGGGGTAAACCAGCATTGGGTGCAAAAACTCGACGCAAAAACAAGCGCAGCGACGATTTAATCGTCCGGCGCCGCCGCAAATCTTCCAAGCGCGGCAAGGGCGGCAGACAAAGCTAGTCATCAGTCAGCAGTCTTCAGTGCTTAGTTATTAACTGCTAACTAATGACTGAGGACTGATGACAAATGACTGGTGAAAGCTGACTAATGACTCCTGAATTACTAAAAAAATCATGTCTCGATCGCTAAAAAAAGGGCCTTTTGTCGCAGATGCTCTGATGACAAAAATCGAAAAACTCAACGCCGCAGGCCAAAAACAAGTAATTAAAACTTGGTCGCGCTCTTCCACAATCCTGCCCCAAATGGTAGGTCACACGATCGCCGTTCACAACGGCAGACAGCACGTACCAGTCTACCTCACAGATCAAATGGTAGGTCACAAACTCGGAGAATTTTCCCCCACTCGCACCTTTAGAGGTCACGCGAAAAGTGGTGATAAAAAGGCAAAAAGATAGCCGAATTAGGTGACAGGTAATAGGTAATCGGACAAACTTTTTCCCAATTACCAATTACCTTTTTCCCAATTACCAATTACCAATTACCCAAATCGAAATGGTTATAGATACCACATCCGAAATTAAGGCGATCGCCCGTTACATCCGGACATCCCCCTTCAAAGTGCGCCGAGTCCTCGACCAAATTCGCGGCAAAAGCTACCAAGAAGCGCTGATTTTACTTGAATTCATGCCCTACCGCGCCTGCGAACCAATCGTCAAAGTTTTGCGATCGGCAGTAGCAAACGCCGAACACAACGCAGGATTGGATAAATCCAAGCTGGTAGTTTCTCAAGCTTACGCAGACCAAGGCCCAGTCCTCAAACGCTTTAGACCCCGCGCTCAAGGTCGCGCCTACCAAATCCGCAAGCCAACCTGTCACATTACCGTAGTAGTAGCTCCGCTCGTAGAAAACTAAACCAGGGAAAAACGTAAGAGGTAATAAACAGCTTAAAGTTGAAAAAAATGGGTAATCACCAATTACCAATTACCAATTACCAATTACCAATTACCAATTAACTCATCAACTATTATGGGCCAAAAAATACATCCAATTGGTTTTCGCCTCGGCATTACCCAAGAGCACCGCTCTCGCTGGTTTGCTGATCCCAAAAACTATCCAGAACTCTTGCAAGAAGACTATAAAATTCGCAAGTACGTTCGTAAAACCCTCAGCAATGCTGGCATTTCATCGGTCAGAATTGAGCGGAAAGCCGATCAAATCGACCTAGAAGTGTTCACCGCCAGACCAGGCGTTGTCGTAGGCCGCGGCGGAGCAGGCATCGAAACCTTGCGCGTCGGTTTGCAGCAGCAACTCGGTAGCAACCGCCAAATCCGCATCAACGTCGTCGAAGTCCAGCGAGTAGATGCCGATGCCACACTGATCGCGGAATACATCGCTCAGCAACTAGAACGGCGCGTATCCTTCCGCCGAGTAGTTCGCCAAGCAATCACCCGCGCCCAAAAAGTCGGCATCCAAGGCATCAAAATTCAAGTCAGCGGACGCCTCAACGGTGCAGAAATTGCCCGTACCGAATGGACACGGGAAGGAAGAGTCCCCTTGCACACGCTGCGGGCAGACATCGACTACTCCTACTGCACTGCTCAAACCATCTACGGTATTCTGGGCATTAAAGTTTGGGTTTTCAAAGGCGAAATTATTCCCGGACAGGAACAAGAGGCTGCACCAAATGCAGCAGTGCCCCGCACCAAACAAAAGCGCCGCCGCCAGAACTTTGAAGATCGATCGAACGAAGGCTAGCTAATTGTTAACTGTTAGTTGTCATTTGTTAAGTGTGAGTTGTTCCAAACCAATTAGCAATTAGCAATCACCAATTACCAATTACCAATTACCAATTACCCAACTCCCTTTCGCCATGTTAAGCCCTAAAAGAACGAAATTCCGCAAACAACAGCGCGGGCGAATGAGCGGTATTGCCACCCGCGGCAATACAGTTAGCTTTGGCGACTTCGCGCTCCAAGCCGTCGAACCCGCCTGGATTACTTCCCGCCAAATAGAAGCCGGACGCCGCGCCATGACCCGCTATATCCGCCGGGGTGGCAAAATCTGGATTCGCATTTTTCCCGACAAACCAGTCACCGAGCGCGCAGCAGAAACCCGGATGGGTTCTGGTAAAGGCTCACCAGAGTTTTGGGTTGCCGTGGTCAAACCGGGCCGGGTAATGTTTGAAATTGGCGGCGTAAGTGAAGAAACTGCCCGCGAAGCCATGCGTTTGGCATCTTTCAAATTACCAATTAAAACCAAGTTCATCACTCGCGAAGAAGGCCAGTCATAGCGAAGAGCGAAGGTAGAATTAGGTCTGTATTAATCAGCATTTTAAACGGCTACAGCATTTTAAAATCTGGCTTTCATAACTTTTCTTTCCTTCGACCTTCAGCCAAGCGAGACAATTCTGTCTTCTGTCATACCGCTCGCTAACGAGAAAGCACACAATTATGTCTTTGACCAAGATTAAAGAAGCTAGAGAATTAAGCGATGCTGCAGTAGCAGAGCAAATTTTAGCCGTCAAGCGCCAACTAATGGAATTGCGGCTCCAGCAAGCTACCGGCCGCATGGAAAAGCCTCACCTGTTCAAGCACGCCAAACACCGGCTAGCTCAATTGATGACAGTTGAACGCGAGCGCCAAATCGTTGCTGAGAAAGAAACGGCAGAAAAATTAGCCGCATCTAAACAGGTAGCACAGCCTGCTGCAACCGCAGCAGTCAGCCAAGAGTCAGAAGCAGCCGAGCCGACGATCGCACAGTAGCTAAAAACAGTCAATTGCACAACAAAAATAGGTAGCTATGGCAATTAAAGAACGAGTTGGCGTAGTAGTCAGCGACAAGATGGATAAAACCGTCGTGGTAGCAATCGAAAACCGCTCCTCCCACACCAAATACGGCAAAATCGTAGTCCGCACCAAGCGGTACAAAGCTCATGACGAAGAAAATCAGTGCAAATCGGGCGATCGCGTCCGCATCACTGAAACTCGCCCACTGAGCAAAACCAAACGTTGGACGGTTGCTGAGATTTTTGGGACAAAAAACGGCTAAGAGTTAATTGCGATCTCGCGCTCGCCCGATCGGTACTTGATTAATCAATTAGTCGTCAACAGTCAACAGTTAACAGTCAACAGTTAACAGTCAACAGTTAACAGTCAACAATCACCATGATTCAACCCCAGACATACCTCAATGTCGCCGACAATAGCGGAGCCCGCAAACTGATGTGCATCCGCGTATTGGGAGGCGGCAACCGTCGCTACGGCGGAGTCGGCGATGTCATCATTGCCGTCGTCAAAGACGCCATCCCCAATATGGCCGTCAAAAAATCAGATGTCGTTCGGGCTGTCATTGTCAGAACCCGCAAAGGTTTGCGCCGCGACAGTGGCATGAGCATTCGTTTTGACGATAACGCCGCCGTTATTATCAACGTAGACGGCAACCCCAAAGGCACTCGCGTCTTCGGCCCCGTCGCCCGCGAATTGCGCGATAAAAACTTTACTAAAATCGTTTCCTTAGCCCCGGAGGTACTTTAAAATGTACGGAAAAAAGGGTAAACCAACTAGCGAGCCGCAGCGCTACAGAATGCACGTCAAAGCAGGCGACACCGTGCAAATAATTACTGGCAAAGAGAAAGGAAAAGTCGGAGAAATCTTAAAGACATATCCTAAAGTCAGCAAAGTAATTGTTAAAGGTGTAAACATCAGAACAAAGCACGTCAAGCCCCAGCAAGAGGGAGAGTCCGGGAAAATACTGACGTTTGAGGCTCCCATTCACAGCTCAAATGTCATGCACTATTCCGAAAAAGAAAAAATAGCTAGCCGCGTTTGCTATACATTTAGCGAAGACGGCCGGAAACTGCGACAGCTCAAAAAAACTGGAGAAATCATCGATCAATAGTGATTTGTTATCAGTCATCGGTCATTAGTCCGTCTTCTGACAAGTGACTTTTTAACTCATAACTAACAACTAACATCGGTGGGATGGACAATCGACAAATTCCCTGACCAAGCCCAGGGACAGTTAACGAAACACAAAAACTATGCCGGACAAACTCAAAGTTCTTTATCAAGGAAAAATCGTTCCCACACTGATGGATCAGTTTAAATATACTAATATCCATCAGGTTCCCAAACTCGTCAAAGTCACAGTGAACCGCGGTTTGGGAGAAGCATCTCAAAACGCTAAGGCACTCGATTCGTCGATCAACGAAATTAGCATCATCACCGGGCAAAAACCAGTGGTGACACGGGCGAAAAAAGCGATCGCAGGCTTCAAAATCCGCAAAGGAGTACCCGTCGGCGTTATGGTGACGCTGCGCGGCGATCGGATGTACGATTTTCTCGATCGGCTGATCAACCTCGCACTCCCCCGAATCCGCGACTTCCGCGGCATCAGCCCCAAAAGCTTCGACGGGCGCGGAAATTACAGCTTGGGTCTGAGAGAACAGCTAATTTTTCCAGAAATAGAATATGACCGCATCGATCAAATTCGAGGCATGGACATTTCAATTATCACCACAGCAAACACCGACGAAGAAGGACGCGCCTTGCTTAAAGAAATGGGAATGCCGTTCCGGGACAACTAAGCACTAGAGTAAGAAGCAAAAGATGGCAGCTAACGATACCATAGCAGATATGTTGACGCGCATTCGCAATTCTTGCATGGCGCGCCACCAAACAACGCAAATTCCAGCTACAAAAATGACCCGCAGCATCGCCCAAGTCCTCAAAAGTGAAGGCTTCATCGGCGAATTTGAAGAAGCAGAAGCAGAAGGGGTCAAGCGACATTTAGTGCTTTCTCTAAAGTACAAAGGTAAAACTCGCAAGCCCATTATCACGGCACTTAAGCGAGTCAGCAAACCAGGACTGCGCGTTTACTCGAACCGTAAAGAATTGCCCAGAGTATTAGGCGGAATTGGCATTGCCATTATTTCCACCTCCAGCGGCATTATGACGGATAGAGAAGCTCGACGCCAAGGTTTGGGCGGTGAAGTGCTTTGTTATGTTTGGTAGTCATTAGTCATTAGTCATTAGTCACTGGTCGTTGGCAACAGACTCAAAAATCAATCACTAAGGACTAATAACTAAGCACTAATAATCAAGGACTAATAACTAAAAACAAAGGACAAAAAACTATGTCGCGAATTGGCAAGCGTCCGATTAGCATCCCCACGAAAGTCACCGTCACCCTAGACGGTCAAAAAGTAGCCGTCAAAGGCCCTAAAGGTGAACTTTCCCGAGTTATCCCAGCCGAAATCCTCATGGGAATTGAAGGCGAGACTTTACTCGTTACCCGCCGAGACGAATCTCGCGTCGCCCGACAACTGCACGGCTTGTGCCGCACCCTAGTGGCCAACATGGTCGAAGGTGTATCCCAAGGTTTTCAGCGGCGTCTCGAAATTATCGGCACAGGTTATCGGGCACAGGTTCAAGGACGGAACCTGATTTTAAACGTCGGTTACAGCAAACCCGTTGAAATGCCCCCTCCAGAAGGCATCACAATGGCAGTTGAAGGCAACACCAACGTCATTGTCTCCGGCATTGACAAAGAACTCGTAGGCAATACAGCCGCCCGCATCCGCGCGGTGCGTCCGCCCGAAGTCTATAAAGGCAAAGGCATACGCTACAGCGGCGAAGTCGTCCGGCGCAAAGCTGGTAAAACAGGCAAAACAGGTAAGAAGTAACAATGAAGCTTACTCGCAAAGAATCAGTCCAGCGCAGACACCGCCGTGTTCGGCGCAAGGTGTTCGGCACCTCCGAACGTCCCAGACTAGCGGTATTTCGCTCAGATCAGCACATCTACGCTCAAGTAATCGACGACACCGCCCAGCACACTTTAGCCGCCGCGTCAACCCTCGATCCCGAATTGAAGTCAACTCTCAGTTCTGGCGGCAACTGCTCCGCGAGCGTGCAAGTCGGTCAGTTGATTGCCAAACGCTGTTCCAGCGCTGGCATAGTCAAAGTCGTATTCGATCGGGGGGGCAACCTCTATCACGGTCGTGTCAAAGCCCTCGCAGAAGCAGCTCGCGAAGCGGGGTTAGACTTTTAGGAAGAAGGAAGAAGGAAGAAGGAAGAAGGAAGAAGGAAAAAAGAATATACAACAAAATTCTTAATTCCTAATTGTTAATTTCTCATTTCCAACTACCAGTTACTAATCCCCAATTCCCAAAGAACAAAACTATGGCAGAACAAAAAGAACAGCGCAACAAGAAAAAAAGCAGCAGCAACAACAAAGGGCGCGAAAAAGAATCCGAATGGCAAGAACGGGTTGTTCAGATTCGGCGCGTTACCAAAGTAGTCAAAGGTGGTAAAAAACTCAGCTTCCGCGCCATAGTCATTATCGGCAACGAACGCGGTCAAGTTGGAGTAGGAGTCGGCAAAGCTAGCGACGTAATCGGTGCCGTTAAAAAAGGCGTCGCTGACGGCAAAAAGCACTTAATTGAAGTCCCCCTCACCAAATCTAACTCCATCCCTCACCCCATCAACGGTGACGGTGGCGGAGCTAAAGTGATGATGCGGCCGGCAGCCCCGGGAACCGGGGTAATTGCAGGGGGAGCGGTGCGAACTGTTCTCGAACTAGCAGGAGTCCGCAATATCTTAGCCAAACAGCTAGGTTCTGGAAATCCCTTAAACAACGCCCGAGCCGCAGTCAATGCCCTCTCCACCCTCCGCACCTTGTCCGAAGTTGCTCAAGAGCGCGGAATTCCAGTAGAAAATCTCTACGGTTAGGGCACGCGAGAATGGGAAACTGTAAGTTTTGAGTGTTAAGTGCTTGCGGTGAAAATAAAAAAAGCCGCCACTTAAAACTCACGCACTCAAAACTACTGCGTACCCCCTCTCTAAATACCAATTACCAATTACCAATTACTAAAACTATGAGATTGCAAGACGCCCGACCCAAAGCAGGCTCCCAAAAGCGCCCCCGACGCTTGGGCAGAGGTATTTCTGCCGGTCAAGGCGCGAGCTCCGGCAAAGGGATGCGCGGTCAAAAATCTAGAGCCGGTAGCGGCACTAGACCCGGTTTTGAAGGAGGTCAAAATCCTCTCTACCGCCGTCTCCCCAAGTTGAAAAGCTTCCCTCTAGTGAACCGGAAAGAGTACACTACCATTAATGTAAGTAAATTAGCATCGCTGCCAGCAAACACAGAAGTTACTCTCACGTCTTTGATCCAAGCAAAAATTGTCAACACAGACAACGGGCCGCTAAAAATCTTAGGAGATGGCGAACTGAATGTGCCTTTGCAAGTGCGCGCCTCGGCTTTTACCGCAGGTGCTCGCACCAAAATTGAAGCGGCAGGCGGAAGTTGCGAATTAGTTGCGTGAAGATTTGAGGTTTGAGAGTCTGTCCAAATCTCAAATCCTCAAGCTTGCTATCAGAAAATGATTTAGTCGAAAATCCCAAATCTAAAATCCAAAATCGTAACTATGGACGTTAGTAGAGAGAAAGCGCCAACTGCACAAGAGACGTTCATGCAGATGGCTCAAGCTGCTGGTTTACGAGGCCGCATCCTCGTAACCCTTGGCTTACTGATTTTAGTACGCCTGGGTGTCCACTTGCCAGTCCCCGGCATTGATCGAGTCGCCTTTGCCCAAAACGTTCAAAATAGCCCTTTAGTTGGCTTTCTGGATTTGTTCTCAGGAGGCGGCTTGTCAGCTTTGGGGATTTTCGCGTTGGGGATTTTGCCCTACATTAATGCTTCAATTATTGTGCAACTTCTAACTGCGGCTCTGCCAAGCTTAGAAGACTTGCAGAAAAATGAAGGAGAAGCAGGGCGACGCAAGATTTCTCAAATTACTCGCTACGTTTCTTTGGGCTGGGCAATTCTGCAAAGTATTGGCATTGCGATTTGGGTGAGCCCTTTTGCTCAATCTCCATCGCCTTTATTCATAGCACAAACTGCTTTGGCTCTGACAGCAGGCTCAATGTTTGTAATGTGGATATCGGAAGTGGTGACGGAACGAGGTATCGGGAACGGAGCGTCGCTACTGATTTTTATCAACATTGTGTCGGTTTTGCCGCGCTCTTTGGGACAAACTTTTGAATTGGCTCAAAGCGGGGACACGCAAGTTGTCGGCCGCGTAGTCGTTCTGCTGCTGGTCTTTTTGGTGACGATTGTCGGGATTGTTTTCGTTCAGGAAGGTACTCGTCGCATCCCGATTATTTCTGCCCGCCGCCAAGTCGGCCGCAAAGTTTACCGGGAAAGTCGCAGCTATTTGCCTCTGCGGTTGAATCAAGGCGGAGTGATGCCGATTATTTTTGCATCTTCGGTTTTGATTGTGCCTTCTTTCCTGGCTCAGTCTCTCAATAACCCGTTTTTGGTTCAAGTTGCTAATGTTTTGAGGCCAGACGGGCCGGCTCCTTGGGCTTACGCGCTGTTTTATCTGACTTTGATTCTGTTCTTTAGCTATTTCTACGCTTCGTTGATTGTCAACCCCGTAGATATGTCTCAGAACTTGAAGAAAATGGGCGCCAGCATTCCTGGAATTCGTCCGGGTCAGAAAACGAGTGATTATGTGGAGAAGGTTTTGAACCGTTTGACTTTCTTGGGAGCGATTTTTCTCGGTCTGGTGGCCATTGTACCAACTGCTGTAGAAAGCGCGATCGGTGTGCAAACTTTTAGAGGTTTTGGCGCAACTTCCCTACTGATTCTAGTAGGTGTGGCGATCGAAACTGCTAAGCAAATTCAAACTTACGTCATCTCCCAACGATATGAAGGAATGGTGAAGTAATCGCAATGCAATTGATTTTTATGGGGCCTCCAGGGGCCGGAAAGGGAACTCAGGCTCAGCTCTTAGCCGCTCTCTGGAAAATACCCCACATTTCTACGGGCGAAATCCTGCGCGCCTGCGTGGTAGCGAAAACCGACTTGGGTCAAAAGGCACAATCCTACATGGATCGAGGAGAGTTGGTTCCTGACGAGGTATTGATGGATATCGTGCAAGAACGTATGAATCAGCCAGATGCTCGTGCTGGCTGGATTCTCGACGGCTTTCCCCGCACAGTCGCGCAGGCAGCTTTTTTTGACAAACTGCTCTGCGATGTTGAAGGAAGTACGTCTGGAAAGGACTGCGCTCTCAGAGCTGTCAATTTGGACGTTCCTGACAATGTTTTGGTGGCTCGCCTGCTGTCGCGGGGGCGTCAAGATGACAATGAGGAGACGATCCGCCGCCGATTGCAAGTTTATCGCGAGCAAACTGAGCCTTTGATAGATTTTTACAGCGGCCGCCAACAGTTAGTTGCGGTTGATGGCGATCGAGCGATGGAATTAGTCACAGCAGAACTGCGACAAGCTCTCTCGCGCGACTCTTGAACCCTCTCAACACAGCTTGTTACTCACAAGCTTTTGCTAAGATATGTTAACTAGGAGCTTTTTGTGCTATCAGGTTTTGTGAGGGTTGCTAGAGACCGGATTGAACTCGATACTAATTGCCACAACTTTACTCAAGTAAAGCTAAAGCGAGCGGTTGGTTGAGTCAAGAAGTCGATCGAGTCGCCCGAATTTTTGCCCCCCTTCCCGTTTGACTCCTACCAGTAAATAGGTTTTAAGGCAAACAGCGGGACACTCCTAGTTAATCAAATGTAGAGTTGAGGTAAATACCAAATTGTCTAAGCAAGATTTAATTGAAATGGAAGGGACAGTGACGGAATCCCTGCCCAATGCGATGTTTCGCGTTGACCTAGATAATGGGTTTAACGTGCTGGCTCACATTTCCGGCAAGATCCGTCGCAACTACATCAAAATTCTGCCTGGCGATCGCGTCAAAGTCGAATTGACTCCCTACGACTTGACCAAAGGCAGGATTACTTATCGCCTTCGGAAAAAATAGGCTTAGATAAAACTTTCTAAAAACTAATTCTAAGTTTAATTAGAGAGAATTTGGTAAAAAGCTTCAAATTTATGCTATAATGCTACGTTTGTAGTGTTGCCGAGAAGGGCGTCAACAACCCACCGGTGTACCGGGTTAAGTCATTGTTACACCGTAAAAGTATGGCTCGCCAACACTCTGGCGCAGGCGAACTTTACCCAGCAATGGGAGTGGGTGCAAGCGGGCTCCTTCATGAAACAACCCGCACTTTATACAATTTAATCGAGGAGAGGCCTACACCTTGCCCAGCCTCTCCTCCCACCGCTCTACGGGCAGTCCCAGCGTGCCTGCTATCCGGTAGAGCGGGGTTCTCCAGGCAGGAAGAAAGATGAAAGTTCGAGCATCTGTCAAAAAAATTTGTGAGAAATGTCGCGTCATCCGCCGTCGCGGTCGAGTGATGGTGATATGCACTAACCCGAAACACAAACAACGCCAAGGTTAGAAAAAAAGAAGATTGGGCACTGCACGCAGGTGCATCCTAATTGAACATTGTAGCCAAACAGGAAAACTAGGGAGACAAAAAGTGTGGCACGGATTGCCGGGGTAGACCTTCCACGCGATAAGCGCGTCGAAATAGGTCTGACATACATTTACGGAATAGGCTTGTCGCGGGCCCAAAAAATTATCGCTGCAACAGGCGTAAATCCTGACACTCGCGTCAAGGATTTAACAGAGGCCGACGTGACAGCTCTGCGGGCTCATGTAGAAACCACATACCAAATCGAAGGGGACCTCCGGCGCTGGGAGTCAATGAACATCAAGCGCCTGATGGACATCGGAACTTATCGCGGTCGGCGTCACCGTTTGGGTCTGCCGGTGCGGGGACAACGAACCCGTACCAACGCCAGAACCCGTCGTGGCGTCCGCCGAACAGTTGCGGGCAAGAAAAAGGCACCTTCCAAGAAGTAACATCTTTTTGGGAAAAATACGCTGGGGGCTGCTGGCTCCTAGCGCTTCGGGACATTAGTTGAGAGAAACGTTAAAGAGACTAATATGGCGCGACAACAAACAGGCAAGAAATCTGGTGCAAAAAAGCAGAAACGGAATGTACCCAATGGGGTAGGCTACATCCAGTCTACCTTTAACAACACGATTGTAACTATTACCGACCTCAACGGCGAAGTGATATCCTGGGCATCGGCAGGTTCCAGCGGTTTTAAAGGAGCTAAAAAGGGAACTCCCTTTGCCGCTCAAACAGCAGCAGAAAGTGCTGCCCGCAGAGCCAACGACCAAGGAATGCGCCAAATAGAAGTAATGGTGAGCGGGCCTGGAGCAGGTAGAGAAACTGCAATCCGGGCGCTGCAAGGGGCGGGACTGGAAATCACCCTGATTAGAGATGTTACCCCAATTCCTCACAACGGCTGTCGCCCTCCCAAGCGGCGTAGAGTCTAAAACGATTTGAGATTTTAGATTTTAGATTTTGGATAATGGCTAACTGCTTAAAGTCAAAAACTAATGGTTCTAACTGTTGCCCCGTCCATCCAAAATCCGAAATCCGTTCAGGGGTATGCTCTGCAATCTAAAATCCAAAATCAAAAATCCAAAGTGGAAAAGGGAGGTCACTCCGTGGCGCAGTTTCAAATTGAATGTATAGAGTCTAACACTGACAAAGACCGCAGTCAGTACGGAAAATTTGTCCTGGAACCGCTCGATCGCGGTCAAGGAACAACTGTTGGGAATGCGCTTCGGCGAGTTCTGCTGTCAAATTTGGAAGGAACAGCAGTAACTTCAGTCAGAATCGCGGGCGTCAATCACGAGTTTGCCACGATCGAAGGGGTACGTGAGGATGTTCTAGAAATTCTCCTGAACATGAAAGAGGTCGTCCTCAAAACTCATTCTCAGCAGCCGCAAATCGGCAGGTTGCGGATTGAGGGGCCAGTCACAGTTACGGCCGATAGATTCGATTTGCCCTCAGAGGTGGAATTGATCGATCGATCCCAGTACATTGCAACTCTCTCCCCAGGCTCAGTTCTGGAAATGGAATTCAGAATTGAAAAAGGCATCGGATACCGAGCAGTAGACCGCAGTCGCGATGATGGATCGGCTTTGGATTTTCTCCAAATTGACGCCATCTTTATGCCGATTCGCAGAGTCAACTACAGCGTTGAAGATGCTCGGGTAGGCGGGACGGTCGAGAAAGACCGACTGATTATGGAAATCTGGACTGATGGCAGCGTGACTCCTCAAGAAGCTTTGAGTCAATCTGCCAACATCCTGGTAGATTTATTTTCACCTCTCAAAGACATCACCCAAGATTCTCTCAAACCAGAGTATCCCGGTGAAGCCGATCCTACCAGCCAAATTCCGATCGAAGAATTGCAGTTGTCCGTCCGGGCTTACAACTGCCTCAAGCGGGCTCAGATCAACTCAGTTGCAGACTTATTGGATTATACCCAAGAAGACTTGCTCGAGATCAAGAACTTCGGGCAGAAGTCCGCAGAAGAAGTGATTGAAGCTTTACAAAAACGCTTGGGCATTACCTTGCCACAGGAAAAATCAGCTAAAAGTTAATCAACGGGTAACGGGTAAAAAAGTTCTGAATTTTAAGTAGGTGAGTTTTTAAGTTAAAGAATTCACCCCCCGAGTTCGCAGACTATCTATCCCGGCGCCCAATTACCAATTACCAATTACCAACTGCTATGCGTCACCGCTGTCGCGTTCCCCAACTGAGCAAACCGGCTGACCAGCGCCGCGCCCTACTGCGCTCGCTGACCACCGAATTAATCCGCCACGGTAAAATCACTACCACTCTCGCCCGCGCCAAAGCGCTGCGCTCAGAGGCGGACAGGATGATTACCCTGGCCAAAGATGGCTCCTTGGCTTCTCGCCGCCAAGCTATGGGCTATATCTACGATAAACAGTTAGTACACGCCTTGTTTGAGGCGGCACAAGAACGGTACGGCTCGCGCAACGGGGGCTACACCCGCGTAGTACGAACAGTCCCCCGTCAAGGAGACAATTCCGAAATGGCGATCGTTGAACTGGTTTAATTCCATTTTGGGTTGGAGATTTGTGATTTATGACTGACAATCCAAACTCCCCAATCGAAAATCCCCAATCGATACAGCGCGTTGCTCTGGTGATCCAATACCTCGGCACTAACTTTCACGGTTGGCAGCGACAGCCGAACCAGCGTACAGTACAAGAAGAAATTGAAACAGCAATATCGACTGTTCTGGAACGCCCGGTAACGCTGCACGCTGCTGGGAGAACAGATGCAGGAGTTCACGCTGCTGCTCAAGTAGCGCATTTTGATGCCCACGGCCCAATTCCGGCTCACCGCTGGGCAAGCGTTCTCAACTCTCGACTGGCAAAAGATATTTTAATTCGAGCTTCGGCAAAGGTGGAACCTACCTGGCACGCTCGGTTCTCAGCCAGTTGGCGGCGCTATCGCTACACCCTTTATACAGACCCGACCCCTAATTTGTTTGTGCGTCCTTTTGCTTGGCACTGCTATCACTCCCCTGTGGATGAATCTTTGATTCAGACAGCTTTGACACCGCTCATCGGGCGGCATCACCTGGCTGCTTTCCACCGCGCGGGTTCTGCCCGCCCCCATTCCTGGGTGGACGTGCAAGCAGCCGAGTGTCAGCGTTCTGGGCCTCTTATCTATATTGAGGTTCAAGCGAGCGGGTTTCTGTACGGGATGATGCGGCTGCTGGTGGGGTTGCTGGTGCAGGTGGGTCGCGGGGAAAGGCCGATCGACAATTTCACCGATATCTGGGTCAACGAACGCCGAGAAATGGTAAAATATGCCGCTCCCGCTCAAGGTTTGTGCCTGCTGCGGGTTGGCTATTCAGAATTTCCCTTTCCCCCAGATGTCTGGTACGACACCCAGCCAAAATTAGTCATTAGTCATTAGTCATTAGTCATTAGTCATTAGTCATTAGTCATTAGGTAACTACTAATAAAAAACTAAGGACAACTAACAATTAAAAACTGACAACTGACAACTGACAACTGACACCTAACAACAGTTAACAGTTAACAGACAACTAACAACAAACAATGAACAAAACTTACGTCCCTACTCAAGACTCCCTAGAGCACAAGTGGTACGTGGTCGATGCCGCTGACCAGCGGCTGGGCCGTCTGGCAACAGAAGTTGCCATGTACCTCCGGGGGAAACACAAACCGACTTACACTCCTTCTATGGATACCGGCGACTTCGTAATTGTCATCAATGCGGACAAAATCGCTGTTACTGGCAAAAAACGCACGCAGAAAATCTACCGCCGCCATTCTGGAAGACCGGGCGGGATGAAAACAGAAACTTTTGCCAAATTGCAAGCACGTTTGCCCGAAAGAATTGTCGAAGAAGCTATACGAGGAATGCTGCCTCACACTTCTCTGGGCAGACAACTGTTTACTAAATTGAAGGTGTACGCTGGCCCCAACCACCCGCACCAAGCTCAAAAACCAGAAGAATTAATTGTTCACACGATTCCGGGAGGAAATGAGTAATGCAAGCAACAGATACATCGGGTCGCGCTGTGTACTGGGGTACCGGCCGCCGCAAGTGTTCCGTAGCGCGGGTGCGCTTGGTTCCCGGCACTGGCATACTGACTGTCAATGGTAAAGAGGGGGATTTGTACCTGCAATTCAATCCTACTTATTTGGCTCTGGCTAAGGCCCCTCTGGAAACTTTGGGTCTGGAAAATGAGTACGACATTTTGGTAAAAGTCGAAGGCGGTGGCTTGACAGGTCAGGCTGACTCGATTCGCTTGGGTGTCGCTAGAGCACTGTGTCAATTAGACCCGGACAACCGCAAGCCTCTGAAGACTGAGGGCTATTTGACTCGCGACCCGCGGGCCAAAGAACGGAAAAAGTACGGTTTGCGGAAAGCTCGCAAAGCTCCTCAATACTCGAAACGGTAATCCAGGAAAGAAGGAAGAAGGACGAAGGAAGAAGGACGAAGGAAAAGGCAAAAATTATCTATCCAGATTTTATCTGCCTTTTTTTGAAGTTTATTTCCGATTCCTGATTCCTGGTTCCAACAGATATAAGGCAAAATTCGTGCTGTTGTTGGTGTACAAGTCCTGCGGCAGCTAAAATGGTTGTAAAGTCAAAAATTAGAGAGTAAAAAACAATGGCAAAAGAAGGCATTCACCCTGAGTGGTATCCCGAATCTCAGGTTTATTGCAACGGGGAACTTGTGATGACTGTGGGATCAACTAGACCCAAGCTTCAAGTTGATGTCTGGTCGGGAAATCATCCTTTCTATACTGGCACTCAGAAGATTATTGATACTGAAGGTCGTGTGGAGCGCTTTATGCGGAAATACGGCATGACCGAGGTAGAAATGCCGAAGGCAGATGCTTCCTCTGGACCGCTGAAAATGGAAGATCCGAAAGCAGATGCTGCTAAGGCTGCTGGTAAAGGCAAAAAGAAGAAGTAGCCGGATTGTCATTTGTCCGCAGTTTGTTGAGAGTAGTTCTTTTTACTGGCAACTTACCGCCCTCGGATTTTAGATTTTAGATTGAAGACTTCGCTATGCAGGCAGTTGAGTTCTATCGCGTAGAGTTCGATCGACATTCTATCCTAACTGCTCTTGAGTTCTAAAATCTAAAATCTAAAATCTAAAATCTAAAATCGATCCGCCCTCGGATGGGAGAGTTTAGATTGAAGACTTCGCTATGCAGGCAGTTGAGTTCTATCGAGATTCTATCCCGACTGTTCTTCAAATCTAAAATCTAAAATCTAAAATCTAAAATCTAAAATCGATTGACAAAGGACAACTGACAATGGCTGAATCTTATTTGCTGGATAAATTGAAGTCGGTAGAGCAAACTTTTAATGAGTTGACTCGCCGCATGGCTGACCCGGATGTGGCTAGAGACAATCAAGAGTTTCAACGTGTAGCAAAAGCTCGATCGTCCTTGGAGGAAGTGGTCGATACTTTTGCTCTGTGGAAAACCACTCAGGAAGATTTGGTGGGCGCGCGACAGGTTCTCAAGGAAGCCGCGGGCGATCGAGATATGCAAGAAATGGCTGCGCTGGAAGTTCAGGAACTTGAGGCGAAGCTGGAGAATTTGGAAAGTCATTTGAAGGTTTTGCTGCTCCCCCGCGACCCGAACGATGACAAGAATATTATGCTGGAAATTCGGGCGGGTACTGGCGGAGATGAGGCTAGTATTTGGGCGGGAGATTTGCTGCGGCTGTATTCCCGTTACGCTCAAACTCAAGGCTGGCAGGTGAAGTTGGTGAGCGAGTCGCTGGCGGAAATGGGCGGCTTTAAAGAGGTGATTCTGGAAATTACAGGCGACAGCGTTTACAGCAAGCTGAAGTTTGAGGCGGGGGTACACCGGGTGCAGCGAGTGCCTGTGACTGAGGCTGGCGGCCGGGTGCATACTTCGACGGCGACGGTGGCTGTGATGCCGGAGGTTGATGATGTGGAGATTCACATCGATCCGAAGGATATTGAGATGAGCACGGCTCGATCGGGCGGCGCTGGCGGTCAAAACGTGAACAAGGTGGAAACTGCTGCGGATTTGTTTCACAAGCCGACGGGAATTCGGATTTTCTGTACTGAGGAGCGCAGTCAGTTGCAGAATAAGGAGCGGGCGATGCAGATTTTGCGGGCTAAGCTCTATGAGATGAAGTTGCGGGAGCAGCAGGATGAGGTGAAGTCGCGGCGTTTGGCTCAGGTTGGTACGGGTTCGCGATCGGAGAAGATTCGCACTTACAACTATAAGGACAATCGGGCTACCGACCACCGTTTGGGGGAAAATTTCTCCCTCAATAGTGTTTTGGAAGGGGATATTGAGGGGATTATTCAAACTTGCATTTCTCAGGATCAGCAGGAACGTTTGGCTGAATTGGCTGCTTCTACTAATTGATGGAGTGATGGGGGACTAGGCGCATTGTTTGCTCAGCCTCAGTTCCCTTGTTACGCGGGAGATCTGGTTGAGTAGGGCTTCCCAAATTGCATCGGCGCTTTGGACGGGATATTTGAAATGTTCGAGGTCGTATTGTACAATGACTTCTAGGGGTGCTAGGATTTGCTGGTTTCGACAACTGGCAATTGCTGCGATCGCCTCTTGTTGCCATCTGGCAAATAGTCTGTAGCTGAAAAAGGAACTGCATTTTTGTCCTTTTTTGTTCAGGTAAACAACTATTACCTGATGGTGTTTGGGGTAGACTTTCACTATGCGGTTGACGGGCATTCTCAGGGCTTCGGCTGCTTCTTTTTTGGAGATTTGCCAGCACTGGGGTTTTAGCCAACCGGAGGCTGTAAGGCTTTGACGTGTATTGCGTGTCTTGCGAGTCATTTTTACTGCCCCTGATTGGCTACAAATACAATTATGATTTCAAAAGTATTTACACTCTAACTGGTAAACTTTTTGCTGTCAAGCAAGAAAGACAGATTTTTTGGTAGATAAGTAAACTAGGAGTTGTGTTGATCTGGTGACTAATACTGTGGACACAGAAGCTAGGAAGAAACTGAGCGAAGTTGTGAAGCTAGCCCGTGGCGACCTGAGTTTTAGCGCTTTTGGTAGGCTATTGGGAGTCTCTGGGTCTGCTGTTCAGTATTGGGAAAAGGGCCAGGTACTCCCGGATACGAAAAATTTGACTCAGATTGCGGCAAGAGCGGGCTTTACGATGGAAGAGTTAATGGCTCATCTCGAAGGCAAACCAATGCCGGAACCTGTTAATACCAACGAGCTCCTTAAAAAAATCCAATGTATGCCACTTAGTGACTTAGCAGTGATTGTTCGAGCTGGTATGGAGCGACTGGCTGCTGCTGCTGTAGCTTCTGGGAAGTATGGTTGATGTTCTGTAAACTGGGAATTGTGGTTATCTGGTGGCTGATACCGTGAACGCAGAAGCTAAGAAAAAATTGATCGAGATTGTCAAACTAGCTCGCGGTTCGATGAGTCAGCGGGCATTCGGCAAGCTTCTGGGCGTCTCTGCGACTGCGGTTCAGTTGTGGGAAAAAGGTCAGAGCATCCCAGATACAGAAAATTTGGCTCAGATTGCTGTGAGGGCCGGGTTTACACTTGAAGAGCTGCTGGCTCATCTGGAAGGCAAACCCATGCGTGAACCGGTAGATACTAACGATCTGCTGAAAAAAATTCAATGTATACCAATTAGTGAGTTAGCCGTGGTTGGTAGAGCCGTGATGGATAGACTCGCGGCGGCGGCTGAGTCGTCTGGGAAATATAGTTGATGTATCACTTCGTAAGTAGACTGGTAGATACGGTTGAGTAACCTTCGAGTCGTGAACATCGAAAATAGACAAAAACTTAGCGAAATCATCAAAACTGCTCGCGGAACAATGAGTCAGCGAGCGTTTGGTAAGCTTTTGGGCGTTTCCGCTACCGCTGTTCAGCTTTGGGAAAGGGGCGATACGGTTCCTGATACTGAAAACTTGGCTAAGCTCGCTGCGAGAGCTGGTTATTCGCTGGAAGAACTTCTGAGATTTTTGGATGGGAAGCCAGTTTCAGATCCGTTAGATATTCAAGATATTGTCAATAAAATTAGGTTCTTGCCTCTGAGTCAGGTGGCGCTAATTGGCAAAGCTGTAGCGGATAGATTCGCTGCATCGGCTGAAGCTGCTGGGGAATGAGTTAGGATCGATCGCGATCGTCCGTTTTGCAGAAGTAGATCCCGATCGCCCTTAAAAATTTCCACCACTCGTATTTATCACAAAGTGAGTAATTTGTCAAGGCACAATCTACTTTGTTACGGAGTGCGATCGCCCGTATGCACTTACGCACTCCAAGCAAAGAAACCGGGTTTTTTACCGAATCTGCGGGATACAACGAAGTATTATCGTAAAAAACCCGGTTTCTGGGCCCCTATGCGATCGCCCTTATGAAAAAACCACTCGCCCTATCCGTGACTCAATATGTCTAAAAACTCTTGGACAATGCGATCGGGTTCTTCTGTGCATCTGTTAGCGTCGCAGTAGTGGATGATGCTGATACCGTGAGATGCAAACAGGCGATCGCGCGTTTCATCTTTTTCTGTATCGGAATGCGATATTTCCAGAATACCCCATTTGCCTTGGTGGAATATGAGGAAATCTGGTTCTTGGTTTTGTCTACCTGCGGGTGTTGTGAGGCGGGCTTTGGAGTTGGGGAAAAAGAGGGTGTTTGTGCGATCGAGTGCTTCGGCAATTTTCACTTGTTCTTGGCTGTGAAAGCGCAAATCATTCCAGTGATAAATCCCTTCTTCTATGCTTGACAACATTCCCTGGTTATGTGCGTCTTCAGCCTTGATAATTTCATCTGATGCCGTCTTATCCTCAGTTACAATTGATTTGTTTAAATCAGTCTGATAAAAATCGGCTTCACTTAAGTTTGTGAGCAATACTCTGGCTCCGCTTAAGTTAGCACCGCTGAGATTTACTCCAATTACTTGAGTTCGATGTAATGTCACTTGATGTCGCCGTAAGTATCGTTTTATAACTGCTTTAATATTACTTTTTTTTACTTTTTCGTCAAAAGCGTCTGAGAGTAACTTCCAGAGTTTATAGCCAGCGGCTTTAATATATTCATCATCATATTTAGAAAATTTAGCAATTTCCTCATAAGACTGTCTGCCTTCCCAGGACTGTTTGAAGATTAGCTCTTGCACGTCGTTTAACTGTTCGTCGTCATCTAGGACTGTTTCGACAATGGCGAGAGCTTCATCCACAGTCATGGGTTAAATCCTCTTAAAGGTAGTGTCCGAGTTGAGGTTGCGCTGGCATGGTTTATGACACTTTGACCGTGCGCGCACATTGCTGTGGATAGATTTTATCACAATCTCCAAGATGCAGGGTAAACGCATCTAAATTAATTTGACAAACACCTAAATTTGTGCATTGCTAAATAACTAAAAAAACTTTCTAAA
>NZ_JAUBRA010000005.1:165755-189116 GCF_036701555.1 Microcoleus sp. Pol10D4 | reverse complement strand
TCCTGGCACATCTCTTGATGAAATTATTCGTGCTTATTGTGCAGTCTAGTGTCTCATACTTATTTGAAATGACTATAACTGGTACTGATAAGTCGCTTTCATTACATCACAGCCAATACGCATCAATTAGTGTTCATTGATCAGAGGATGTTATTTGGTGTCAAGTCTGTGAGTAAATATTTTATCCATAAAGCTAGAGGAGTTTCTGATCTCAAGTGTCATTTAGTGTTAACAACCAAGTATCGGCGGAAAGTTCTGACCGATCCAATGTTGTCCAGGCTTGAGGAGATTTTCAAGAACTTGATGGAAAAATGGGAAGGAAGATTGGTAGAATTCAATGGTGAGCGTGACTACGTACATTTGCTACTTCAATATACACCGCAAACTGAACCAAGTAAGCTTATCAACAATCTTAAGACTGTATCTAGTCGCTATTTGCGGAAAGAGTTTGTAGAGGAAGTTCAAAAAGTTTACTGGAAAGATGTTTTTTGGACAAATGGATATTTTATTGTTTCATGTGGCGGCGTGACGGTTGAGCAATTAAAGAAGTACATTGAGGAACAAGATAGACCCTCCGAATAAGAGTTTGTTCGTCTCGTCATCCACCTGCTCACTGCTCAAAGCTACGCCTTGAGATTATGAACAGGTGGAATCCTCGTCTCACGCGCCTTTCATCCCACACCAATCGAAGCGATATGGTGTGGGGATTCCCGTCTGATTAGCTAAAAACCGGGGTCATGCCCCGGCTTTGTAGGTTTGTGTCGCCTCGATTCAACAGCCGTCTGGTCCACAGAAACTGTGCCCGTACAGTACCTCCGCGTCACAGATATAGATCATGCCCGCAAAATCGAGGAAAAACTTGATTGCGACCTGATCCGCAATATTCTCGGCCATATCCCGATCCGGGGTGAGCACCTCGAATTTTATATTCGCCGTGATGTCAGAAACGCTAGGTTGTCCCGACGAGCGCACGTTGCGACTGCCTTTACCGCCGGTTTCCAGAACCGTATAACCGGTTGCCCCGGCTTCTTCGATGATATGAACGATCTTTTTCAGCAGAATCTTTTCCGTGACGATGACAAGCTTTTTGGCTGGCTTGGGCATGTTGGTAACCTCCTTACCTACGTATGTTGATCTTAATATATTGAGTCGCTTGGTCTGCCGGGTCAAGGGAGCGCCGACAGACCGCGACCCGTCTGGGATTAGCTGCCGCCTATCGCCTGGGCAAGCCCGAGGAAGAGCGGTATTCCCACGCCGATCGCAATGGGTGTACCGATAGCTGTGGAGGCACCGATGTAGGCGGAGGGATTGGCCGACGGGATACCGGCTCGCAACGTGGGCGGACCGGAGATGTCTGAACTGGAGGAGGCGATGACGGCCAGAACCACTACGCCACCAAGGCTGAATCCTGTGGCGTAGTGGGCAATCATGCCGAGACCGAAGGCGATGAACCCATGCACCAGCGGTGCCACTATGCTATACACGACGTACCACTGGGCCACTTTGCGCAGTTCGCCAATCCTTGACCAAGCCTCCAAACCCATGACCAGCATCAAGATCGAAAGCAAGCCACGAAAGGCGGGATCGTAGAAGCTTTTATAGACACTTTCCGGCTGGGCGATTATGCCAATAGCAAGGCCGAACAACATTGCCGATAGGGCAGGACCCCGGAGGCTTTCCTCCACGATCGGCCATATTTTGACCCGATTATCCGCAGGCTTCTGCTGCTTGCTGAGATACTCTTGCCGGCCGCGGGGATAATCCTGCTGATCGGGATAATCGCCTGCTGCAACGGCCTGCTTGCTGAAAGACTCCTGCACGGTAGAGTGGGCTGCTGCACTACCCTTCTTCTTGTTGAGATAAATGTTGGCTATCACAATAGCAGTTACGAGCGCTGGGATATCCATGAAGGGATAGAGTGCGCCAGCCCATGGCTCGTATGGCATGTTTTGTCCCTCCAGTACCGTCAGGGCGGCGGCCATAGTAGAGCCACTCACGGCACCAAACAACCCCCCGGTCGCAATCGCATCCACGGTGTTGACCTTCGGCAGCTTGGCCAACGTATAGCGCGCGATGAATACAATGAGAATTCCTAATGCTACAGCAAACAGTACGGGTAACACCATCTCCGTCAGGTTGGAATTGCGGATCGCCTGACCACCGGTCAGACCGATTTTGGTGAGCAGCATGAAGACGATGATCTGAGTAATCGCCTCTGGAATTACTAATTCGCTACCGAGAGCGCCAAGGATCATACCACCAATCAGAAAGCTGAGTGTTGGGGACTGCAACTGCTTAACGAAGTCGATTAAAAACAAGGACAAAAAATCCACGAATACCTCCTTGCGCCTCCTTTAACGAAGAGCGATTATTGTGATCAGTGAGCTTTAAGAAGTAAGGGTGCAACGCTTCAGCCCTGCCGACAGGTCTTCGCGTAACACCTGTCGGCAGGGGATTCAGAGATGGCCCCTCTCCGAATAAGGTGTCGCTGTCCCGGAGTAACTTCTATAGATCAATATCTATTAAGACCCAAAATTCTATGTAGTTAAGTCTATCCTTAAATTCGCACAAACTTGCGATCGCTTTACATGGATAGGCCAAATAATTTCAAATTCAAATCATAAGTTTTCCCTTTATTTTCAGAAAACCCGTATATCTCTGGTCAGTGTAAATTGCGATCGCAGAATTTTCTCTATACACAGATATTGCACCGAGGACGGTATGGGATCAGCCAAACCGGAAGAGTTGCGTGGACACCACTCTTCTAGCAATGACTGAGCTAATCAATCCACATTTCGGGGGGAGTTGTTGACGGTTCATAAGTCCTGGACGGACTGTAACTGGCGAGGTTAAACCACCCCACCGCCAGTAGGAGACCGAACGCACAGCCCAACAAAAAAGTCCAGGCGTGAGATGAATCGAGCACGCAGAGCAGGCTGCGATCTGCGCTATTATATACCTGCACTAGCCAGCCTTCGCTGGTGTTGACAAATTTGGTCGGTAGTTTAGTTTGGTCAAACTTGTTAATAGTGTCCGCTCCATGCTGATCGAATGTGTGTGGCGGTGGCGGGAACTTGCCCGCCGCTACGGAAATACCTGTCAGAAATTCTCCTGTGAATGGAGAGTGTCTCAACGAGAGAGACTGGGGCGCTCAAACCTGACATTGATGTCGAACAGAAGACAAACATCTATGCTTTTGCCTTGAACGATATTCTTAAGTTTATACTTAGATTGGCTGGTTGAATGGTGGTCATAGCGCCAAAAGGATAAGTGTTTTTTATAAAATCCTTCAGCTAATCTGAGTCAATCTTTCTCAACCGAGGGTAGTGAATTCGCCGATCTTTGGCATAAACTTAACTCTTTTGGCGTAAGTCCCGCACTGTAATTGTACTCAATTGGGAGTCGGGATATAAGCCAAGCAAGGCTTGTGAAAAAGATCGACAACTTCCTGCTTCTCTAGCAAAAAACGTGTAATAGACATCTCCAAAAACAATTAAAGCCTTTGTCTAACGCTGGCTGTAAGCTGTTGTGCCTTTAAACAGGGTAAGTAGTCAAACAAAATTAATTACACAAAAAACTAATATGATATATAGCATTTATCAGAAAGATGAGGTATGATATAACTGACTTGAACGGAGTGAAAAATATAGAACCCCAAAATGTTATGCAGCTCTAATTAAATGGAGCGCGAGCGAACAGTCGCTCGACCCACAGTAGTCACTCGAATGACAAATATCAAGGATTTTAGTAAGTATCACACATTAGTAAAAATGAAAACTTATTCGATTGATTTTAGACAAAAAATTATGGATGTGTACCATAATGAACCGCTGTCACAAAGAGCAATAGCTAACCGTTTTTGTGTAGCCCTAAGTTTCGTCCAAAAATTGGTTAAGCAGTATCGTGAGACCCAAAACATTGCTCCTCGAACTGAGCGATGCGGAGTCAAATTGAAACTCAATGCAGAACAACTACTGATTTTAGCCGAATTGATTGAATAAAATAATGATGCAACTCTCGAACAACTCCGTTATTTACTGTACCAGGAAATGGGTTTTACCATCAGCGTGGCAACGATGGGAAGAATGGCAAAACTCTTAAACATGACTTTAAAAAAAACTCTCTTTCCGAGCGCGAAAGGCACGCTCCCGAGTTCAGGGTCTGCGATATGAGTTCTGGCAAAAAGTCCGAGAAGTTTGTTTGAAAGACTTAATATTCATTGATGAATCAGGAGTTAACTTGGCAATGGTTAGGTTATATGCTATAGCCTTTCTCAAAAAGATGAGGTACAATAACAGCAGTGTGTAAACCAGTTAAAAATATTTGATGATGTAACTTGCCCCAACGCAAACTCTATGGCTTTCCCTAATTCTTGATAATTAGCAGTCTTGATAGAACGGAGAATAATTTTAAGTTTTGACAACAGATTTTCAATTGGTGAAAAATCTGGTGAATAAGGTGATAAGTATATTAATTTTGCCCCTTTCTTTTCGATAGCTTTTTTCACTTCTTCTCCCAGGTGAATTGGACAATTATCCATCACTACACAAGCACCTTTCCAGAGTTTTGGCACAAGTTTTCTGATAATAAAAGCTTCAAATGTAATTGCATCAGTTCCGCCTATTAGATTAACCGATGTCAAAATTTCATTAACTTACATTGCTCCAATTATTGTGACATTTTTGCCACGTTTAGTTAGTTTTGGACCCTTGGCTATTTCACCCTTTAAAGACCTAGCATATAACCTAACCATCGCCAAATTAACTCCCGATTCGTCAATGAATATTAAGTCTTTCAAACTAATGTTTTTAATTGTTTCCCAGAACTCACATCGCAGGATTTGAACTCGGTCGGTGCCTTTGCCTGAAGGGAATAGAGTTTTTTTTTAACAGTAATATTTAAGAGCTTTATCATTCTTCCTATGGTAGCTCTACTAACGGAAAATCCGATTTTTCCATAAAGTAAATAACGGAGTTCTTCAAGAGTTGCATCATTATTTTCTTCAATCAATTGGGCCAAGATGAGTAGTTGCTCTGCATTGAGTTTGCCTTTGACTCCACATCTGTCATTTCTCGGAGTAATGTTTTTTGTTTCACGATATTGTTTAAGCAATTTTTGTACAAAGCTGAGGGCTACAGAAAAACGCTTAGCTATTGCTTTTTGTGAAATGGGTTCAGCATGATAAGTATCAAGGATTTTTTGCCTAAAATCAATCGAATAAGCTTTCATTTTTAACAATGTATGAAGTTGGGTACAAGTAAAGGTGTTGTGAGTCAAGCAAATCGTGCTGTCACAAAAATGCTATTATGTGTGTTATCGCTTTCGCGTGGCGCGTAACCATGTAATTATAGTTCATTTGATCTTATCTTCTCTGTTTGACCCTCACGAGTGAGTGTCAGTAACATTATACCTCATCTTTCTGAGAAAGGCTATAGGTATGCAAAAAGGTTCAAGGGATCGGGGACAAAAACCAAATAAACGGGGGGAAATGTCTCAATAATTGGAGAGATATCAGTCAATGAAGTCCTAACATCAGTCAACTTAATAGTACAACTCATACAATTACATTTGAGGCTTTTATCATCCGAAAGCTCGTACCAAAACTCTGGAAAGGTGCTTGTGTAGTGATGGACAATTGTACTATTCACACAAGCGAAGAAATAGAAAAAGCCATCAAAAGTCAAGGGGCAAAAATAATATACTTATCACCATATTCGCCCGACTTCTCACCAATTGAACATTTATGGTCAAAACTCAAAAACATTCTTCGTTCTATCAAGACGACTAATTACCGATAATTAGCAAAAGCGATAAAGTTTGCCTTCAATCAAGTTACATTATCCGGTATGAGGAATTGGTTTACTCACTGCTGTTATTGTAACTCATCTTTATGAGAAACGCTATAAAGACTCAAAACTCTTTTCGATGAACCAGAGTTGCACTAGCTTGGTCTGTGGGAACTAGCAAGATTTCGCTAATATTGACGTGGGGCGATCGCGTCGCGCAAAAATACACCACATCGGCTACATCGTCCGCAGTCAGAGGTGTTAATCCTTGATAGACATTTTTTGCTTTTTCTGCATCGCCATGAAACCGGACATTACTAAATTCTGTTTCCACCAAACCCGGCTCTATTTCCGTCACCCGCACTGGTGTTCCCAAAAGGTCTTGTTTCAACCCTTCGGAAATAGCTCTCACTGCTGCTTTGGAAGCACAATAAACATTACCTTTCGGATAAGTTTGGCGGCCTGCTATTGAGCCGATATTCACTACGTGGCCGCGGCCGCGGCTTACCATTCCCGGCACGATCGCGCGAGTCATGTAAAGCAACCCTTTAACATTGGTATCAATCATTTCTTCCCAATCTTGAAAGTTACCTTCGTGCAGTTTGTCTAAACCACGGCTCAATCCCGCATTGTTAATCAGAATATCGACGTTTTTCCAGGCATCGGGAAGCGCAGCTATCGCCGATTCGACTTGAGGGCGATCGCGCACGTCCAATTCTAGCAAATAAATCTCGTTCGCCGATGCGATGGATTTTGTTTCTACAAGTTCGTTTGCCAGTAGATCGAGCTTTTCAAGACGGCGGGCTGCTAAAATTAGTTTGGCTCCACCTTTGGCGAATATCTTGGCACAGGCTGCTCCGATACCGCTACTCGCACCTGTAATGAAAACAATTTGGTTTTGAAGAGAAATCATTTTTTGTCAGTTGACTGTTGACGGTTGACTGTTGACTGTTGTCATTGGTTATTTGTTAGTTTAGTTATTTGTTAGTTGTTATTTGCTATAGCCCTTATCGCTATAGTGAGGTATGTTTAATTCCTTGAATGAGATTTTTTTTATCTTCAAATATGTACCTCGTGTGACTAATAACCGCTATACCACTTACCACTTACCACTTACTAATCACCAATCACCCATTACCCATGCCCCATGCCCCATGCCCCATGCCCCATGCCCATAACACCTATTTTATTACTTGACAACCCGCAATCGCACACTAACTGTTGCAATTCCACCTTGTCGCATCAAAACTGCTGAAACCCACCGATTTTCGGGCGTAGCCGGAGCTTTACCTACTTTAAAAATTCCCCCGGCATTTAGCAACTCTAGCTCGACTTCTGAGGGATTAAAAAAGGTTTTTTCGGTAATGGGTTCCTCCAAAACAGTCCCTATTAAAATATCATCGCCGATCGGCTCTCGAACAATGGCATCAAAATGGTAGTCTTCGCCCACCTTAACTTGCTCCGGAAAATTCACTTGAATTGTGGGAGGATTTTGGCCAGAAATAAGCTGAGTTTGTTCTGCTAAAATCTCTTGACTAACTATTTTTTCACCTTCAAAGCGCTGCTGGGAACGGATGGTAGCTTTGAGAGTTAATTCTCTGCCATCCTTTTTTTGAGTGCCGGCAATTGTAGTTACGGTTTCTGCGACTATCGCGCTACCTTCGGTTTTCCAAGATTTGATCTCGGTGCGGTAATTTAAACTCGGATATCGCTCCCAGAGTTGAGTGAGGGCTTTTTCCATGCTTTGGCTGTTTAAGCCGTCAGAATGAGTGAAACTCGGGCTGTAAAATGCCATCACTGCTTTGACATCGCGCCGGTTGGCCGCTGCGTCAATTTCTGTTAGCACTTTTGTGAGTGGGGCAGGCGCATTTGCAGGGGTTTGGGCGATCGTTTGGGGAGTCGCCGCGATCGCACTGATCGCTCTTGCCGCACTAGGATGCAGCACGCCAGCACTTACCACTGTTAAACATAACAACATTTGAGCGATCGACTGCCCGCCGTTAAAGCCAAAAACGATCGCGCGTTGGCGCAGCCCTCGAAGAGGATCGGCTTTTTCGTCCCGACGGCTGGAAAAATACTGAGATGCACTTGGCACTAAATTCAAAAAATTACGCATTAGATGATAATTTGGTTATTTGTCAGGAGTGGTAGCGCGGGCAACTGTTCGCCTGCAACGAAAACTGACAACGGAAGCAGGGACACGGCACAATCTAATTTTAGATGGCTGATTCAAAATTGGCTGAAACTGCCGGAATAATAAGCATAATAATCTAAAACCTCAAATATAAAATTGATCGACCTGTGGAACTTGTACTTGTAAAAAAAGAAACAAATACCTTGACAAAAGCCCCCCTCCGGTTGTTGGTTGCAGCTAGCGGCACTGGTGGACATTTATTTCCCGCGATCGCCACCGCTGGCCAGTTGAACGACTGTCAGATCGAATGGCTAGGAGTCCCAGACCGCATGGAAACCGAGTTAGTTTCATCCCTTTACCCCCTCCACACGATCGCAGTTGAAGGCTTTCAGCAGCGATTTGGACTCGGTACATTGCGAATTTTGGGCGGACTCGCCGGCTCGATCCTTCAGGTGCGGAAGTTGCTCAAAGCGGGCAATTTTCAGGGAGTGTTTACTACCGGCGGTTACATCGCGGCACCGGCAATTCTGGCGGCCCGTTCTTTGGGTTTGCCGGTGATTCTCCACGAATCTAATGCCATTCCGGGGAAGGTGACGCGCTGGTTTAGTCCTTTATGCACTGCTGTGGCGATCGGATTTGAAGCCGCAGCCCAGCATTTACCTCGCGCGAAAACCGTGGTTGCTGGTACGCCGGTGCGATCGCAATTCCTCGCCCCCCAACCTCTAAATTTGCCAATTCCTGACAGCGTACCAGTTATTTTAGTCATGGGCGGCTCTCAAGGTGCTGTCGCAGTCAATAAGTTAGTGCGCGAGTGTGCTCCGGCTTGGTTTGATGCGGGTGCTTGGGTGGTTCACCTCACCGGAAATAATGACCCCGATGCTGAGAGTTTGAAACACGAGCAATATTTGTCAATGCCATTTTACGACAATGTGGCTAGTTTGTTGCAGCGAGCCAATTTAGCAATTAGTCGATCGGGCGCGAGTGCTCTGACAGAATTAGCAGTGACGGGCGTACCTTCTATTTTAATTCCTTTTCCTCACGCGGCTGACGACCACCAAAGATTTAATGCGGAAGTATTTGCTAAAGCCTGCGCCGCCGTGGTATTCCGTCAAAGCGAACTGACAGCAGATGTGTTGCAAAGCAAAGTGTTGTATTTGTTAAGAGATTCCGAATATTTGGAAAAAATGTCTAAAGCTGCTGCTCAATTAGCGGTGACAGACAGTACAGAACGTTTGGCTAATTTGGTGAGGGAATTGGTGGTGCAGTGATAGTTTTTAGGAGTTTTAACCGCAGATGAAGGCTGATCAACGCAGATTAACGCAGATGAAGGCTGATGTTTTAGACGACGATATGGGAGTGGATGAATTTAACTACTGATTCTAATCCTTCTTTGGTCTTCAGGTTAGTAAAAACAAAAGGTTTGTCGCCGCGCATTTTTTTCGCGTCCCGCTCCATCACGCCTAAATCTGCTCCTACATAAGGGGCGAGGTCTATTTTATTAATTACCAACATATCAGATTTAGTAATGCCTGGCCCGCCTTTGCGGGGAATTTTATCGCCTGCAGCGACATCGATTACGTAAATTGTTAAATCTACTAACTCCGGGCTAAAAGTTGCCGCCAAGTTATCGCCGCCACTTTCGACAAATACTAAATCTAAATCAGTGAATTTTTGTTCTAACTCTTCTATCGCTACTAAGTTAATAGAAGCATCTTCGCGGATGGCTGTGTGGGGACAGCCTCCCGTTTCTACGCCCAAAATTCGATCGCTCTCTAAAGCTTGACTCCGAACCAAAAACTGTGCATCTTCCTGAGTATAGATATCATTAGTAACTACAGCAATATGGTATTGCTGCCGCAGCGCTTTGCACAAAGCATCCAGTAAAGCAGTTTTCCCCGAACCAACCGGCCCAGCAATTCCTACACGAAAAGCACCCATAGCGATTTTAGATTTTAGATTTTAGATTTTCAGATTTTCAACTGCGAAACAACCGAGTGTACTGAGTTTCGTGCGCCATGCTAGCCAGTCCTAATCCCCAACTGCAACTGCCAAGCTCATCATCTTCTAATTTTAAAACTTCTTGCGCCGTGCAGCTAATTTGCGATTGCAAATCTAACAGCAACTGCTGACCGGCTGTTTGACCGAGGGGAATCAGTTTCACGCCCGCACTCGCCAAATTGGCAGCCCAACTGTACAAATATCCTAACACGGCCGCTTCTTCTTCAATCTGCCAGGTTGCCGCGGCAATGCCAAAGCCGATCGCAAAATTACACTGATTGCCGCCAAATTCCACCAAATCTTTTACACTTGTTGTTAACCCAGAAGCAACGGGCGATTGCCTGCAGGATAGCTTCGCTTCACGCAAATCCAGCAGCAACCTGACCAAGGTTCGCCCCATTTGCCAACTTTGCAAGCGCAACTCTTCTGTTTCCTTAGTAGCAGTCGCCCAAGCATTCCAGTAATTCAAAGCCGTCAAATCCCCAATCTGTGCCGCCCTCAAAGCCCGTACCACCACAGCAGCTTCTACTCGAACAGCCCCGAATTGCAGCGAATTTTCTAACCAATTCCTCAAAGTAATCTCGCTGTCGATCACACCGGTTTCTACCAGACTTTCGATTCCCTCAGAATAACTATAAGCTCCCACAGGTGCAAAAGCTAACTGCAACAAAGATAAAAGTTGATTGTTGAGGGTTGACTGTTCACTGTTCACTGTTGACTGTTGACTGTTGACTGTTGACTGTTATTTGTTGGTTACAATGCCCAATGCCCAATGCCCAATGCCCAATGCCCCATTCCTAATGGCTGTGCCCATAAGCGCCCATTTCTGGCTGAAAGGGCACAATTTCCTCTGTTACTTCCAAACCCATTTTTTCAAGCATTCCCTGCAAAACAGAGTCGGGAGAAAGCCTTAAATAATTATCGGCAACTTCTAAAGCTACGTGACGGTTTCCTAAATGATAAGCCGCCCGCATCAGTAGCAGCGGACTTGAGGCCCGCGCTGTCAGCACCGATTCGGGTTTTGCACTTACCAGTACCAAACAGCTACCGTCTTCCGACTGCAATAAATCTCGATCGCGCAGTACCGTACCTCTGGGCAAACTCAGGTGCAGCTTTTCCCCCGTTTCTGTCTCGAATCGGTGGCGGCTGCGAGTGCGATCGTCCGCTGTCATCGGTAAACTAAAGCTGACAACAGCATCGGGATTTGCAGGTAAATGTTTGGTGAAAGTTAGCATTTTTTTATTTTATTCCTCAGAGCAATTCACTTGACATTTAGTTTTTGAGGAATATCTTTTTTATAGCCGAAGGAATAAGGAAGACAGAAGTTCCAATCTTCAGCTCATGTTTCAGGAATTAAAAACGTTTTAATGGTCTTGGCGATCGCTATCTCTCATTCCGATTTACAGCCCGTTGAGAAATATTCATCTCTCTGACTGCTCCCGATCTGGTCTCTATACCAAATTTATGTTATTTTGTCAAGCACTTGATCACAGACGATCGCTTTTTTTTCAAAAAATTTTGCCTACCGTCTAGGAACTCGAACAATTTAAATCTCCAATATATTCTTGGGGGGAGGTAGCGCTTAGGCATCCTGCCTGCCCTTAACAAGCTTTTATGGAGAAGTCTAATAGAACGGGAGAGGAAGAAAGACTCAAACCCTCAAGCTTATTGATTACCCGCTTGTTGCAGTCGCAGGAGCTCGGCTTGAATTCGCTGTTTGACTGCCGGGTCCGCTTGCTGGAGCAAAGTAAGCTGGTTGAAGCGACTAACTGTCAAACCATTGGTTTCGATAACTTTTTTAGCTTGTTGGCAATAATTCACCGCGATGCCGCGAACACCACCAGACAACCTATTGATTTCCTGAGTTTCGTTGCACACTACTCTGGGAACCGAGCCCCCAGCCATTCCTTTAATTTCATTATAAGCTTCCACCCGTCTGGGTTCTATTGCCAACACAGCACGAGCGTAGCTAGTAATTTCTTCGCTGCTAATTTCTTGAGCTTGGGCGGCAGATCCGAAAACAAGGTTTGGGGATTGTCCATACAAACCGGGCGCCCATCCGCTAGCTAAAGTTGCTGCAGAAATGATGCCAAGCAACAGCGATTGTCGCAGCATCCGGTTTATGCCAAATTTAGAGGTGTTTAGTGAGGTGTTCATGGTCGTCGGTGATTGATTGCGTGTAGATAAAAATGACACAGCGCTTGGAGGCTCAATCTTTTTGAATAATGTGGTGGGTAAAAAGTTCCTGCCGTTGGTGACTATTTTGAATTCCAGCAGGATGCTTTGGGAGTGGCTACGACGATCGACTTTTTAGCAAATTCGATAATTTCATTCTAACATCTGTGGGAAGTTGACAAAATTCAAACTTTCGATAGTAATTTTAATTACCGATCGTTCCCCAATTGCCTCTCCGAATAATTCTAAAAGCGCAAATATTAAATAATTCTAAAAGTTATTGACAAATTACTCGCCTTAATTAGTCTCATCAAGGTACGCGCTAGCCAAGCTATCTTCCCACAGGGGTTCCCGTAGGGTAGGGTAGGGTAGCGTCTGGAAGGCTAGGCCAATCGATTTTAGATTTTAGATTTTAGATTTTAGATTTTAGAATTGAAGCATTGACCCCACAGATAAATTGGGGGGTTCCTTTATCGGATACAGGTTTTTTATTTCTGGGTCCTGAGTCTGCGAAGGAATGAATCCGGGGGCTTGTATCCTGGATGCTTTCGGTCAAAGTTAGCAGCAATCGCACTCATCAATTGCGGCGATGATTTATTTAATGTTAAGCGGTGGTGCATTTGTCGATCGAGAAAATTCCCCGCTGGTTTGGCTGCTGGCGGAGCCAGAGCCACAACAAAAATCATGTTTTACTACCCGAAGATAGAGACAGCAGCAGGGAACTAGACATTAAAATCTTGTTATAAAAATGCGCGCTATCTGTTTTCGCCAGTCAACGCGCAGGTCTTCGATTCCAGTTCTCGCTTCCTCCAGTTTGGGGCTGTGAAAACTTGTCTGGGAGTTACCCAGAAACCTGGTTTTTCTACGAAATAAAATTGTTAGAGCCACCAGCAAGAGCAGACAAACCCGGAAATATGGAATTTTTGACCCACAGTTTTCTTGTCATCTCGACCGCAGATAGCGAACTTTGGCAAGCCTTCTCGCAGCAATTTAACAATTATTAATTACCCATTGCCCATGAAAAGTCAAAAAGAACTTTGGCGAGTTATCCTCGCAGTAGCTATCAGTATTGTAGGCGTGCTGCACTTTGCAGTACCCGCACCTTTTATCAGAATTGTGCCACCCCAGCTTCCTTACCCGGAAGCCTTGGTTTATATCAGCGGTTTTTTCGAGATTTTGGGGGGAATTGGGCTGTTAGTTCCTCCTGTCAGCAGGGCGGCGGCGTGGGGATTAATTGCCTTGTTTATTGCCGTGTTTCCAGCTAATATTAATCAAGCCGTCAACAACATTCCGATAGAAGGGATTCCCCACAACCAATTACTGTATTGGTTGAGGCTGCCTTTTCAAGCTGTCTTCATTGCTTGGGCCTGGGTTTATACCCAACCAGACGAAGGTAAACCCCGGGCTTCTATAGTTCCAGATAGAACAGAAAACGCCCGATGAAGCAGTTCGACTACCATGCGGATTTTAAGAACATCGACTTTCGACAGCACCCGGAACTTTATCGGGTAGGGAAAGGAGAACAGGGAGTGCTGTTGGTTGAACCCTACAAAGGAGAAATTCTGCCTTTCTGGAGATTTAAGACTCCTGAAATTGCCAGGGAGTCCAGCAGCAAAATTTACTCCTTGTTTTTAGAGTATCTTGATCGCGAAGATTTTGTTGGGGCCGACATGGCTCGCAAGTTCTTGCAGATGGGGTATACTCGATCGCGTCGCTACGCCAACCACAAAAGCGGCAGAAAATACCAGCAAAACCCTCAAAAGCTGAAGTCTGTTGCTGAGCAAAGCGCCGCTCGAAAAGATATTTTGCCACTACAAGCAGATCCGGTGAAAGCAGAATCCGCCGCCATTTTTCAAGAGAAATGGATGCTGGCCAAAATCAATGAGAAATATCTCCAGCTTTTAGCCAGACACCGGCAGATGTACGAATCTTATTTAGTCAAGTCTGAGGATTGACATACAGTTACAAAAACTCAGAAATCACAATTTAGCCCCCAGGCAGTAGTAAAGTTGTGCTTGACTATTTGGGGGCCGCATTGATCGAGGGTTGTCCTATAACTTACTCATCATCTTCTTCCGCCTGCCACTGCCGCCAAATTTCAAAGGCATTAAAGCCCCTGTATTGCAGGTAATTCAAGACTTTGCCCTTGGTTTTCGGATCTGCTTTACGCCAAGTATCGATCTTGTATTTCCGCATGACTTTGGCTTTTAATTCGGCCAGTTTTTCTGCTTCGGAGTCCTGATTTTCGGCAATTTCTTCTTCCCAGACTTGCTCGAACAAATCGTTGGTAATTCCTTTTTGCAGGCACTTGCGCTTGATGGCAGACTTACCGTATTTGCCTGCAGCAGAGGCGATCAAGTTTGCCACCAAGCGAGTGTCGGACTGATAGCCGCGGTCTTGAATTTGCGCGATCGCCTCCAATATTTCCTCATTGCCAAAACCTTTCTCTTGCCCCTTTTTGCGAAGTTCAGAGGCACTGTAGTCTTTGCGGGACAAGAGAAAATAGAAATAGTCAAGACAGCTCATCAGTTAAATCGAAGGGTGGCGCGCAAATACTCGTGTAGCGAAGCCAAATCCAGTCGCCTTGCTATCGGCTGACTGCATCACGCGCGGCGAAGCTATCCCGCAGGGAATCGCCTCTATTCTTCTGTATCCTCCTCTTCATCATCCACATCCACATCCGGTCTGTCCACATCGATCTGAATCAAGCGAATGTGCTTGTATCCGAGCTTAATTTCAAACTCGTCTCCCGGCTTTAATCCCATTTCTTGGGTATAATTTGCCCCGATCACGATCGAACCATTCTTGTGAACGCTAGCTCGATAACTCGCTTCTCGTCCGCGTCCGTCTGCTTTAGACTTCTCTAGCTCAATGCCCTTAGCAGCTAACACTGCATCGTAAAACTCAGCCAGATTAATCCGGGTTTCTCCACTTTTGCTGACAGTGAAGTAGCCGCAAAGCTTTGCAAGTTCTCTGCGCGGCAAATCACTGCCTTTGATTTTTTGAAGCAGACCTTTTCCTGTTAAGGGTGCTGTAGCTGTTTCTGCCATTGACCGTACCTCGCTTATTGGACTTTACTTATATCAATTACAACACATTAGATTAACTTTGTTTCACTGTCAATACTAAGAATTCTGAATATTAAGATTCTGGATAAATTTCTGCAGCCTCAAGACTGGGGGTGCAAGTAAGGATGCTCGAAGGGCGATCAATTTGCTGATCGCGGCCCAAATCCTTGCGTAACCCTCCGAGCGATCGCGCGGGAAATTATTGTGGCAAATTAAATGCTTTACTTTTTTACACTAAAGTCTGTTCCCTGCATTCACCAATCCTCGATTGTGTCTGTGGTCAAGGTAAAAACAAGACAGCCATGAATCGAAATACCTAGAGCGCGGCCGCTGCAAATCTGCCGAAAGCATTTACCGGTCGGGGTTAACTTTTACCTCAACAAGGGGAGGCAGCACTTGTTCAAGGGTGCCCCTGCCAGCTACTTGCAAAACCAGTTTACAAAAATAATCCAACTGTAGGCAAGCTCCAAACCCTTATAGAATAAGTCATTCCCAATTCTTCAATCTAAAATCTAAAATCTAAAATCTAAAATGGTATAAAACCTATTTTTCGGGCGGGAAATCCCCTCACAACCCCAAATACCAACGAGCAATCTTCTATTAAGGTGTTGGGCATATAACTTGCACAGAACGCAGTCTGGGGAAGGCAATCCGCTAAAAATTGAAAGAAATTTCACCTGTTCGGTGAACGGGTTTAAGCTAGAACCAGACTCAATGGGCGCGGCGGCAGAAACATCGGGCAGCCACTAAGAGGGGAATAGTTTTGATCTGGTGAGATTGCTTCGCGACTCTTAACACTTCGCCAGGAATCAGTAGATTTCTACGGGGAACTCGGGAAAATCTTCCTCCTCCGGCCCCAAGCCAGAGAATTTGAGGTTATTTCCACAGGGGAATTGAAAAAGATCGAGTTAAATGCACAACGGCTTAAATGTTTGATGCACAACAAATTAGCAGCGGTTCCCGACATGGAGTTTCGATGGAAATGTATTGGTTTCGACTCGTGGCTTGTAAACTGCCATACTCTCAAAATTTATGCACCAACTGAAAGGGCGCGTCAAACTCACAGCCGCTTCCATAATTAATTATTGTGAAATATAGCAAGGGCGCTGACGGTGAGGACGTTCTTAATGGTGACAACTCTGGCTTTTATTGTCTTGTGCCGAATGACTAATGCTCCTGCTGCCGAATCAGCCCGCCCAAAAACGCATACAAGCAACCGACTGCTGTCGTGGAGAGATCAAAATTTTAGACTCTTGTTCAAGCTTCCAGATTCATCTGTGGGGTAAATCTAAAATCTCCAATTGTTCGACTCAGGGCTCAAGCCGAAGTCTAAAATCTACAATCGACTGACGAATTTCATATCAAACAGTCCCGGACTTACTCTCTCGACGAGAAACCCGGTTTCTTCCTAGATGCTTGGTTGCGCTGCTGCTTATTTTCGGTAAAAACCGACTTGATGAAGGTAAGTCCGAGATTCGATCGAGCAGTATACTTTTGATCACTGTGCCAGCGGCAGCCTATAACGAATGACCAGCAAAAACCCCACCCAGTTTGGAGCCAGGCCAAGAGGGTCTACATTCAGCATTGCAGTCGGCGATCGCTTTTAGTGACGTTGTTGCAGGTAATTTTGCGACAGGGGAGTCCGTACTGCCGGCAGTAACTCTTCAGGTTTCGTGCCTCGCTGGTTCGAGTACCGCCACCCAAAAAAGCCAGCACTCAAAGCAACGGGCAACAAGCAAAGCATCAGGGCGACAGATTTTTTCAACCCCGGTTTTTTTAACGGTTTCTGAGTCGCTGCAGCGGCGCGAGTTGCTTGGATCACCGAACACTCAGAATTAGGAATAGAGGACGGCGAAGCCGTCGGTGAGTTCGGTGAATTAGCAGCATCGGGTCGATCGTTCTGGTGAACCCAATCCCGACGATCTTTTAATTGGTTGGGATATTCCCAGACTTCGCCGTCAGAATTGTCTGACTCATGCGATCGATTGGCTGAGATTGGGGGGTATTGGGCGATCGCCGAAACCGAAGACGGAGCCTTCCATTCTGTACCCGCGAGCGCCGGTTGCGTTCCCGACGCGATTATGTGCACCATAGAACCGGATGTCGCACTGTGGGCTGGGCCGCCGGTCAAATAGCCGTCAAAGTCCGGGTGCTGGTAGAGAATGGGCAAAGCCCAGTATAGCTGGTGAGAACCGTAGGCAGAAATTAGCCCAGCTCTGGCCCGGCTCAGGCTGAGATCGACTGGATAGCCTTGATTGAGGTTGCGGTAAAACAACCGCGTCAGAGTTAGGGCTACATCGTCGGGGATGCTTTCTGCCATTGCTAGCACTGCCGGAATGCCCCGCTTGACTAGAGCTTCGGTTAAGTTCCGTTCCGGGCTGTCGTCCGCGAGGTTTGAGGGGTCGCCGTAGGCGCCGCGGCAGGAGTTGAACACGGCCATCTGAATACCGTTGTTAACGAGCAATCCAGCTAAGTCGTCGCCACTGAGGGTTTCGGTTAAGCCAGTACGGCTGCTGACTAGGTAGAGTTCGCCACCTCTGGAACCTAAGTTGCTGTGGCCTGCGTAGTGCAGGACTTGGTAGTGTCCTTGTTCTAGGGCTTGGGTAAGTTGTTCTCGATCGGGCTGTTCGAGAATAGTCAGTTGAATTTCCGGGGAGTGGGGGCTGTTTTTGAGAGGATTACCCGTGCGGTTTTCGAGTTCTTGTTGCAGGTGGAGCACTTCTCGCTTGAGCTGCAAGCTGTCTCGATCGCTCGGAGAGGCGATCGCCATTAAAATTTTTAGTGGCCCGCCACTAGGCAGTATCCGGGTTTGCTTGAACAAACTTGTACCTGGTTGGTAGCGAGAAAACACGACATCGGTGCCGGTTGCCAAAGGGCGATCGCCTGCGTGCAGAACTTCCCACGGCAGACGCGGCAAGCGTCGGCCTTTGAGTCCGAGTCGCAGTTGCAGCACTTCTCGGCGGTGCTGGGCGATGCCTTGAGCGCAAGTCCAGCTATCGCGCAAGTTTCCTTGAAACAGCCCGCTGTATAATTGTTGCCCCAGGGCTACTAAATTCGGCGCACAGTTGTGTCCTGAACGGGAGATCCCGCGACCCGCAAAACTGCTTCCCTGTACTGCTTTTCCCTGGAGCAAGCCCACCAGCGGGTCGTTCATCAGTTGAGCAGACAGTGCAAGCCATTCGTCGATCGGCCAGCGGACTTGTTGTTCGGCTAAGGGTACACCGGGTGCAACCCTTTCTGTCCGCACTAGATATTCGTCGTCCCCAACAGGGGTGACTGAGAGTTGAAATTCCTGGCTCACGGATTTAGCGCCCTCCCGCCTTAATTCTGAACTTGCCTGCGTCTTTGTGGCTAGCAATAGCACTCGGCAACATATTTTTTACTCTTTTAATCAAAGTTTCTGAATTCGCTTCCCCCGATCGGGCGATCGCTAGGGTCATATATATTTGTTCAAACACTTTGAGGATATAAAAGTTGTACTTTAATAACAGTTTATTAGTTTTGATTGCCCTGTGGCTCGATGAAAGCCGAATTTTCTCCAATCTTGCTATCTTTGACATTTTGCACCTCTACCGCAGACCCCTTTAGATTCGTCGTGAACTTGAGTTTCTCCTTGCTGAGTAAAGTTAAATTGGAGGCACTTTACCAGGCGGATCTCTAGTTCTTATTAAAATTACTTCGGCTCTCGCCAACCGCTTTCAGGGTAATATCGCAGGCAAAGTTGAGTATTTCTTTTTTTTTTGCGATCAGTCGATCGGTCTTTACCGCTTATCCTGTACCACCAACCCCCCATGTGTAATCTTGATTTTGTGTCAATTAATTAATTGGTCAGCCCTGGGTTCTCATCCGTAAGCCCTCCGCCCTCATCCTTAAGACCTCAGTGGCGATCGATAATCGATAGTTGACGATCGATAATTGCTAATAAGTTATTGCTAATTTCCAGCTTTTATGATATAGAAAACTTTTAATTTAACTCTCTTAATCTAGTTAAAGTTAAGCAGCAAAAATAAACGTAAGCAGCTAAGAACTCTCAACAATACAACGGCAATCAAATTATTCCGGTACTCTCCAGCAACCATCATTTTTGGCATCTAGAGGATTACGCCTCATCAGGCCGGTTTCTCGGAGAATTCTTGGATTTGGTAGCGAAGCCTCTACAAAGCAACTGGGTTTCGCAGCCTCGCCGTGGGTCATTCTCGCTCAAAATGCCGATCGAGCTTGCAACTGTCACCAAAAACGAATTCTGCCCTAATACTACTTTTTGGCACTTTTTGCAATCTGTCTTGAGATTGATATATTTTGGCAGAATTCTTAGTATTGATCCGAAAAAAATTTTTTCTCAGTTCGCGAGGTTTCCTAGAATCGAGAAAAAATTGTGCAACTAAAAATTAGAACAAATATTTGCCCGGGCGAAGTATCTAAATTTCTAATTAATCATCGGGAACTAAAATTAGAAGCGTGCAGTCGTTTAGTCAAGAGATTCAAATCCTAAGTCAGGGAAGGATTTGTCAAAGCTGGGAGTGTTACAAAACTTCAATACACCCAGCCCAGCTCGGAAAAAATGCAAGGGAAAAATTTGGGGGATACAGGTTTTGGGTAGTTATTTAGGAGTTGTCAGTTGCGAGTTTAAATTCAGCTAAATCACTGTAGAAATTACGTAGAGAATCTACAATAAGGGGCCCTTCGGCGCAGCTTACTGTAGAAATTACCGAGAACATCTCAAATGCTCGGCGCTTCGGCGCAGTAATTACAGTGTAGGTTGCGGATCAATTAATTTTGGTAGCAATTGCAGAATATAAAACTCGCAACAGAGCGAAAAAAACCTTGCTGTTTAAGTGGCATCTATAATAGTAAAGATGAGGAAACCAGCTCCTCTAGCAGGCGAAAGCATGAAGTTAAAAAAAATTCTTCTGCAGCCTCCTGTTTGCTGATAAATTGATTCTAAGAAGCTTACCATTTTTTTGGAAATATCAACGATGGAACTACTTGAAGAACAGGGAACACTTTTTGCCTTTCAAGATGAAACAGGAATTCCTGAGATGACAGAGACAGATCCCAAGTTGTTTACTACACCGATCCCCTCCGATGACGGGGTGGATTTAGGCAACAACAGCCCTCCAAATTCCGCTCCGGACTTACGCGACTTAATTCAGGTAGCGCTCACCGAAAACACCGCGGACATTAACGCCTTATTTCCGGATCAGTCTAACGGTGGACCCGAAACAGGTGCTACTGATGACAGCCAAATGGCGGAATCTACCAGCGTACTAGAAGAAGGTGTGGGCGACATAGATGACTTAGACGATGGCAGCGGCATCGAGCCCGGAACCGTCATCGGTACTGATGACGATGACCTCATTGTCGCCACCGGCGAGCAGGATAAGACATTCGGCAAAAGAGGCAAGGACGAAATCAAAGGAAACCGTCGCAAAAAAAATAAAATCTTCGGCGGTAAAGATGACGATGATTGCGAGGGCGGCGATGACGACGATGAAATAAGAGGCGATCGCGATAAAGACAACGTTAAGGGCGGCAAAGGCAACGACACCCTTAACGGCGGTAAAGATAACGATACCGTGATGGGCGGCGAAGGCAACGACGACTGCGAAGGCGATGACGGCGATGACTGGGCCAACGGCAACCAAGGAAAGGATAAGGTTAAAGGCGGCGCCGGCAACGATAGCATCTACGGCGGCAAAGACGACGACGATTGCAAGGGCGACGAAGGCAACGATAACGTCCGGGGCGATCAGGGCAACGATACCGTTAGCGGCGGCGAAGGCAACGATACCGTTAACGGCGGCAAAAATAACGATACCGTTACCGGCGATGGCGGCAGCGACGTTTGCAGTGGCGACGACGGCGACGACAGCGTTAGCGGCGGCATCGGTAACGATACCGTGAGTGGCGGTGGCGACAGCGACGTTTGCAGTGGCGACGACGGCGACGACAGCGTTAGCGGTGGCACCGGTAACGATACCGTGAGCGGCGGTGGCGACAGCGACGTTTGCAGTGGCGACGACGGCGACGACAGCGTGATGGGCGGTGCCGGCGACGACAGTGTGATGGGCGGCGACGGCAACGACAACTGCGAAGGCGACGACGGCGACGACAGCGTGATGGGCGGTGCCGGCGACGACAGTGTGATGGGCGGTGCGGGCAACGATACCCTCGTTACTGGCGACGGCAATGACACGGCAGACGGCGGCGACGGCGACGACAGCGTTAGCGGCGGCGGCGACGGCGAGGATACGCTGATGGGTGGCAACGGCAACGATACGCTGATGGGCGGTACTGGCAACCATACCTGTATAGGCGGTGCTGGAGCTGACGTTTATGTCGTGAGTAACAGTAACTCTCAGGCAAGTGCAGTCATCACTGACTTCGAGGACGGCAGCGACCAGTTTTTGCTGTTTGGCGACTTGAACTTTAGCAGCTTGACCTTTATACAAATCGGTGTCAATACCGAAATTCGGGTCAATAACTTCGCCTTGGCGCTATTGTTGAATGTCAACGCAACGCTGATCACTGCGGCCGACTTTTTGGGAGTTAATCCTCAAACTCCAACTCCAACTCAACCTCAAACTCCAACTCCAAATCAACCTCAAACTCCGCCGATTTCTAACCCTCCGCAAGTGGTAGCTAATAACAGCCTGACTGCTGGTTCCAGCGGCGGCGAGCAAATTATTACTCCTGACTTGTTGAGTGTTGTCGATCCCGAGCAAGGTCCTGGCGGCACAGTCTACACGGTAACCGAGCTGCCCGATGCTACAACCGGCCAACTATTCTTTAAGGGAGTCGCCGTAACAGAACCCGGTTTTACCTTCTCTCAAGCAGACATTAACTCAGGCTTTGTAAGTTTCAAAGCGAAACTAGGTTATAAGGGTCCGGCTGGTTTTGGTTTTAAAGTTAGCAACGGCAAAAGAGATCTCATCAACCAGCGTTTTAGCTTCACTGTCGAGCAAAATCTCTTTAATTTTGCTGGCACTACAGGACCTCAAGTTATTGTCGGTTCTGCGACGCTGGATAACGACATCGAAGGCAGCGATGCTGGCGATGACATTACAGGGGGCAAAGGCAAGGACACAATTAAAGGTGGCAAAGGCAAGGACACAATTAAAGGCGGGGAGGGCGATGACGATATCGACAGTGGCGATGATGATGACTATATCGAAGTCGTCGGTAAAGGCAAACACAAAATAAAAGCAGGCAAAGGCAAGGACAAAGCCAAAGGCGGCGAAGGCAATGACGAGATAGACGGCGAAGATGACGATGACGATCTCGACGGTGGCATCGGCGATGACACAGTAATAGGCGGTGCTGGGAATGACCTATTAACAGGAAATGAGGGCAATGACACGATCGAAGGCGGCCTAGGAACCAATACTCTAATTGGTGGTGGTGGAAAGGATATCTTTCGTTACTTCATTTCCCGCCAAGAGGTTAAAACAGTTGTAGAAGCTGACTTTATTACTGACTTTAATGTCGATGACGATGTTTTAGAGTTCTCTAACGCAGCTTTTAGTCTCAACGCTTCTATCTTGACCAAAGTGGACATTACTGCTACTTCTACTGTTGGCTCGATCGGCGGCGCTAATTTTCTCGACTTCACCGCGGATATCACTGTTCGCAGCATCACGACTTTGCAAGCGCGGTTTACAGAGTTGGGCGGCAACGGAGACGTGCCTATTTTCTGTCAGTTTATAGATGCCGATACCGGCCGTTTGGTGCTGGTATATGGTGTTGGGGCGCGCTTTGAACTTGTGGCCAGTTTCTCGCTGGAGGTTCGCCTGACAGTCCAGAACTTTGTCTTCACGGGCCCGCCACTAAATATTCCTGTCGGTACTGCCGGCCCTGACAATTTCAATTTCGGCACTTTTCCCGTCCCAGTTAATTTCAATGCTTTAGCAGGCGATGACAACATTGTCGGCAGCAATTTTAACGATACCATCAACGGCGGCGACGGCAACGATACCATCACCGGCGGCCTCGGTTTGGATGTCCTAAGCGGTGGCAGTGGTGCGGATCTGTTTGTTTACAGGACAACTAAAGAAGGCGGCGACAAAATTTCCGACTTTACTGTTGGGGTAGACAAATTCGAGTTTAGCGCGAGCGCTTTCGGCAATTTGACTACGACTAACTTTGACGGTGTTAGCGGTTCAACTCCTGACATTACTGGCAAAGAGTTCGTGATTTTCAC